>JAFRDB010000111.1 GCA_017404065.1 Clostridia bacterium | reverse complement strand
CTGCCCTCACTCGCGTATAAACTGTTCAGCACTTTTGACTTTGTCAAAAGTCAGCCTGACGGCTGCCCGCCCATCTTGGCGGTGCTAACAGACTCGCTCGGTTAGACGCACAATTAGCACCCGAAAGATGTCGGGCGGGCGAAGCCCGGTTTTGCGAAGCAAAACTGCTGACAAGAGCGATTTTCTCTCAAACTTAGGTTTTGTGGAAGGATTTAATGGTCATAAATATGATATATCTTGATAATGCGGCAACGACAAAGCCATCTGAGGCTGCGGCTGTCGCTATGATGAAGGTCGTTGAGGAGTTCGGCAATCCGTCCTCGCTTCACGGAGCGGGACTCAGAGCGGAAAAGCTCATAAACACGGCTAAGCAGACTATAGCCGCAAAGCTGGGCGGCAGTCCGCGCGCGTTGTATTTCACGTCCGGCGGAACGGAGGCGAATAATCTCGCGGTCATAGGCGCGGCACGCGCAAGAAGACGCGGCGGAGAGAGGGTTATAGTCTCGGCAATAGAGCATCCCTCGGTCCTTGAAGCGGCGCGGCAGCTTGAAAGGGAAGGGTTTGATGTTCGCTTCGCGCCGGTAACCGGTGAGGGGCGGGTGGATACGGACGCAATAAAGGCGCTTATTACGCCTGAGACGGTAGTCGTGAGCGTTATGCATGTGAATAACGAAACAGGTGTTATTCAGCCAGTGGAGGAGATCGCGTCAGCGGTAAAAAAGGCGGCGCCAAAGGCGGTGCTGCACTGTGACTGTGTGCAGTCGTTCGGTAAGCTGCCGATAAATATAAACAGGCTCGGCGCTGACCTTATCAGTATAAGCGCGCATAAGATACACGGGTTCAAGGGCGTGGGCGCGCTGTATATGAAGGATCCGCGCGTCAGTCCGATCATCCACGGCGGCGAGCAGCAGCAGGGGATACGTCCGGGGACAGAAAACATCGGCGGTATTCTTGCGTTCGCGGCAGCGGCGGCGGAGTGCCACGAGGATGTAGCGGCGATGAAAAAAAAGCGCGCGCTGATGGCGGCGGAGCTTGCTGCGGAAATAGGGGACATACAAATTAACGGCTCGGAGGATCATAACAGCGGCAGCGTTCTTAACGTGTCGATCATGGGTATAAAGGCGGAGATACTTCTGCACGCGTTAGAGCGTGACGGAGTGTATATATCTACCGGCTCGGCGTGTTCATCGCATAAACCGCAGCCAAGCCATGTGCTTACGGCAATGGGTGTGCCGCAGAGGGCGATAACGGGCGCGGTGCGTATCAGCTTTTCGGCGGCAACGACCGAGGAGGAAATAAAGACCGCCGCCCGCGCGATAGCAAAGGAAACAGCGGAGATACGGCGGTATATGTAGAGTAGCTCAGGGGGAAACACAGTTTCCCCCAAACTACGGCGTTTGTCTGGTCGGTCGCTCTGCGACCTGCACGACCTGGCATCCTGGTTGCTATGCAACACGCCTACGACACGCAAGCGTGTCG
Source organism: Clostridia bacterium (assembly GCA_017404065.1). GTDB lineage: Bacteria > Bacillota > Clostridia > UBA1381 > UBA1381 > Ornithomonoglobus. The sequence goes on along the minus strand of JAFRDB010000111.1, from coordinate 628 downwards.
TTCACCTTAAACCCCCTTTGCGCAATACAGTTTATTCGCAAGCAACAGGTAGCGCCTGTTTGCTGCGCTCTGCGCTTTGGTATTTGTGGCTGTTTGAAATGCTCAAGGGCTTGGGGAAATGTGTCTCGCTCATTGCTTAGACGGCTTTTATGTACATCTGCTATAGTGTTAAAATAAATCGTATCGCTTTTGCTCTTGTAGTGTAAACCGATGATCTTATCGCTATGTCCGCTGTACATAAAAGGCAAATGCGCATTCGCGAGACACACTTCCCCAAACCTCCCGTAAGCTTTGCTATGGCTTTGACTGAACGCGCAGCAAATCGGCGCGTTACCTTTTACCCCTGCAACCCCCATACACGCATAAGGCTGATACGCAATTAACGGGTATCGCGCCGGTTTGAAAGATAAATTTCAGTTTATCGGGGAGAGATGTTTGCGGTGTAGCTCTGCTGTCCCTGCCTTGGGGCAGCCCTGGTCGGTCTCTACGAGACCTGCTCGGGTTGGCATCCCAGGTGGCGCGGCGACGATAGAAGCCGTGACGGGTTGGGGGCTACGGTAGCCACAGATTATGTTTAAAACCACTAATTTATCTCGTTCGATAGTGCCGTAAACCCCAATCCGACCTT
>JAFRDB010000110.1 GCA_017404065.1 Clostridia bacterium | reverse complement strand
CAGTCTCAAGTACGGACGTATATAGTCCAAGGGGGAATTCGTCATACCGATTACCCTCTTATTATAGCTTAAACATTGAGAAGGAGTAAAGCATATCTGGCTGATATGTTTTACCCACAAATATATTGTAACAGGGGGAATTTTTTTTATATTATGGACAGTGACACTATGTCGCATATTCTGCCTAAAATAATTTTACTTGTGATTTTGATCATACTGTCAGGCTTTTTTTCCGCGACGGAAACGGCATTTTTCTCGGCGAGTAAAATACGCCTCAAAGCGCTTGCCGGCGACGGCAATAAACGCGCAAAGAAGGTGCTGAAGATTACCGAGGACATGGACTCATTATTATATACAATACTTATTGGCAATAACCTTGTAAACATAGCTACCACAGCAATAGCAACGGTGCTTTTTGTTGATTTTATAGGAGCGGAGCTCGGCGCTACTATAGCTACTATCGTAATAACTGTAGTTGTACTTATGTTCGGAGAGATCACACCTAAAAGCATTGCAAAGAACATACCTGAAAAGTACGCGATGTCAGTTGCAAATGTTGTATCGGTACTTATTGTATGCTTTAAGCCGCTGAACGTTTTGGCGGCGCTTTGGCAGAAGTTTGTGTATAAGTTTGTAAAGACATCGGATGATCATGGCGTGACAGAGGAAGAGCTTATAACCATGGTCGAGGAGGCGCAGCATGACGGAGAGATCGACAAAAATGAGAGTGAGCTCATAAGGAATGCGATCGAGTTTGATGATATTGAAGTCGAAGATATATACACAAGCCGCGTGGATATTGTAGGTGTTGAACGCGAGGACAGCATAGAGGAGATAACCGAGCAGTTTAGTAAGGGCTATTCTCGTCTGCCGGTATACAGCGAAACTATAGATAACATTATAGGTGTGCTTAATCGCAAGGATTTCTCGGTAGCAAAAAAGACAGGTCAGCGGATAACAGAGGTAATGAAGGAGCCGATATTCGTTGTTCCGTCCATGAAGATATCCGAGCTTTTGCGCATACTTCAGTCTAAGAAGTCGCACATGGCGATCATCCTTGACGAGTTTGGCGGTACAGTGGGTATAGTTACGCTTGAGGATATTTTAGAGGAGCTTGTCGGCGAGATATGGGACGAGCATGATACGGTAATAGAGCCGTTTGTCATGATCCGTGATGATAAATATAAGGTACGCTGCACAGCCGACCTTGACGATATGTTTGATCTGTTCGGTATGAACGAGGAGAACGAGCACTCAACCGTCGGCGGCTGGGTAGTTGAGGAGTTCGGCAGGATCCCGAGAGTGGGAGATGAGTTTAATTATAAAAATCTGCAGGTAGTAGTATCAAAGCGTGATCCGCGCCGCGTTACGGAGGTCATCGTAACAAAGCTTTTTGAATTTGGCGAGGATGACGAGAAAGACGAGAATTAAAAAAAATAATTGCGCTCAGCGATCGTTTTGGGAGATTGCAGAGCGCAATTTTTATGTTTACTTATAATTGGATTTGATTTTGGTATAGCAGATTTTTGTTACGCCTTCATGGCTTTAGCCATTTCCTGCGCCTGCTTTTTTATTCTGTCATCATCAAACTTGTCTATCTGGTTCATAAGCGTTGAACGGAACAAATCGGCGTTTTTTATTCCGGAAAATTCATATATACCCGATGAAGAATTTACTTTAATAGTTCCGTAGCCAAAAATTTTACCCCAAAATCCGCTGCTTACGTTAACGTTATTGATTTTATTAAGAGGAGTATCAAGCTCAGTTGTTTTTATAAGTCCAAGCTTGCCGACAAGCCGCTTATTTGTTATTGTCAGCTCAGTAGTTTTCATTTTGATAATTGCCGGTACAATAGTAAAGAGCCCTACAAAGATAAACATAAGCAGTATATGAGGGATGAGCATTGCACCGTGGAGCTTTCCCTCAAGAATGATTTTCTCGTCCTTTTTCAGGTTGTTTTGAATATAGCTCATAAAGCTATTACCTCCTTTGTTTTTTTACATTATAGCATAGCTTCTGTAAAAAGTCAATAGCTAAAGATAGTGAAAAATATAAATATCTAAAGTAATTTGATAATAACGTGACCAAATGAGATAATAACAATAAAGAATGATTATTGTTGATGTCTGAAGCAAGCGGAAAGGGAAAAATCATGGAAACAGTAGGAGTAAAATTAGGAAGAGAGATCCGCAGATTGCGGAGCCTGAATAAATTGAGCCAGGAGGAGCTTGCGTTCAGAGCGGGCATAAGTGCAGCGCATTTGGGGCAGATTGAACGAGCAGCGAAAAATCCTACAGTGGAGACTGTGGCGAGCATCGCAGCGGCGCTTGGAGTTACCATGGCAGAGCTGTTTTCATTTGATACTGATATAAATATAAATGAAAAGTCTAATACGATATTAAACAAAATAATAAGTCAGGCATCATCGTTGGATGAGGAAAATCAAAAAGAAATGCTCAGAATGATGCGGATTTTTAGACGCGTTCATAAAAGGGGAACGGCATTATGATACATTGTTTTGTATTATTTCACCATTGACAAGCGCGAGGAATTGTATTACAATACAATAGGTGTGTTATCGGGATAGTAACTGAGTCTGTTTGCAGGAGGACGATAATATGTATAAGGTAATAAACGGCGGAGTATGCGCGGCGCGAGGCTATAAGGCAAATGGGCTGAACTGCGGACTGAATGCCGATAAAAATAAAAATGATCTTGGTTTGTATGTGTCTGACGTTCCGGCAAATACTGTCGGAGTATATACCACAAATAAGGTAAAGGGTGCGCCGATACTTGTAACTAAGGCGCATCTTGAAGCGACCGGCGGTAAGGCGCGCGCAGTGATAATGAACTCAAAGAACGCCAATACTTGCAATGCCGACGGGGTGGAAAAGGCTGAGAGAATGTGTGTGCTTGCTGCGGACGCGCTCGGCATATCTCCCGAGGAGGTGCTTGTTGCATCCACCGGCGTAATAGGGCAAATACTGCCGATAGAGCCGATAGAGAGGCATACAAGAGAGCTTGCCGAGGGACTTACGTATGAAGGGAATGACCGCGCGGCTACCGCGATAATGACAACCGATACCGTTAAAAAGGAATATGCGGTAGAGTTTGAACTGGGCGGAAAAACGGTTCGGCTCGGCGGCATGGCAAAGGGCAGCGGAATGATTCATCCGAATATGGCTACAACTCTGAATTTTATAACTACAGATGCGGCTGTGTCGGCAGATATGCTGCAAAGGGCACTTTCTGATATAGTTAAGGTAACATATAACTGTCTTTCTGTAGATGGAGATACCTCAACGAACGATACTGTTTTGCTCCATGCAAACGGCATGGCGGGAAATCGTGAAATAACGGCTGAGAACGAGGAATACAAGGTTTTCCGCGGCGCTCTGTATAAGGTCATGAGTGAGCTTACAAAAATGCTTGCCGCTGACGGTGAGGGTGCGACAAAGCTGCTTGAATGCACAGTATCGGATGCGCCGGATGTTGATACGGCAATAATTGTTGCAAAGAGTGTTATCCGCTCGCCGCTTTTGAAATGCGCCATGTTTGGTGAGGATGCAAACTGGGGACGCGTGCTGTGCGCTATCGGGTATGCTGATGCAGAATTCGATATAGATAAGGTAGATGTAGACTTCCGCTCGGAAAAGGGAGTTTTGCCTGTATGCAGGATGGGCGCAGGCGTTCCGTTTTCGGAGGAGTTCGCCAAGGTGGTGCTTGGCGCGGACACTATATATATAGATGTAAATCTTGGCAGCGGTAATGCGTCAGCAAAAGCGTGGGGCTGTGATCTGACTTATGATTATGTAAAAATAAATGGAGATTACAGGTCATAAAAGCCAAGAAACAGTCAGCCTCGCGCGATTTTGAAAGCTCGCATATTCATGTATGCTGCTGTTTGATGAAACACGCGGACTGAACGATTTTATCTCAGGTTTTGGTTTGGAGGATTAATGGTCGATTCGGAGAAATTCATGCGAGAGGCACTAAAGCGCGCAAAAAAAGCCGCGGCACTCGGAGAGATGCCTGTCGGAGCTGTAATAGTTCGCGGCGGACATATTGTCGCAAGCGGGTATAACCGCCGCGAAACGAAGAGGAATGCGTTGCTGCATGCTGAGCTTATAGCGATTGACAGAGCTTGTAAAAAGCTTGGCGGCTGGCGGCTGCCGGGATGCGAGATGTATGTGACGCTTGAGCCGTGTCCGATGTGCGCCGGCGCGATACTTAATTCCAGGATGGAGCGGGTATATTACGGAGCTGCGGATGATAAATCAGGCTGCGCAGGGTCAAGGCTGAATTTGCTTGATATGAAACTGTGCAACTATTCTGTTGCGTGCGAGGGCGGCATTTTGGGTGATGAATGCAGAGAGCTGATAAAAAACTTTTTTAAAAAACTCAGAAAAGGAGATATATAGGATGAAGAAGCTGATAGCGGCAATGCTTGCAATTGTAACTACGATAACTACAGCTTATGCGGCGGATTTTACCGATATACGCGGACATTGGGCGGAGGACACGATAAACAGTCTTGCCGAAAAGGGTATTGTCAACGGTGTTACAGCATATATTTTTATGCCGGATGGCATTGTTACAAGAGCGCAGTATCTTAAGATGATAATGGAAGCGACAGGGCTTGATACTACCCCGTATCGCGAAGGTGAGTGCCTTGAAGCCAAGAGCACTGATTGGTATGCGTCATATCTTCAGAAGGCGCTTGACTGCGGGATTGTACCGCACGCGATGATAGCAGGCTTTCGGGAGAGTGTTGACTACTCGGTAGATGAGGATGGCAAGGCAACAAATTCGAAGGTGGTATATTCCGGAGCATTCAACGGCGACCTGCCTATAACCAGAGAGGAAATGGCAGCGCTCACTGAGTTTTGCTGGCAATATACGAGGACAGTAATGACAAATGTCGAGACGGATACTTCGGATGTGAAGGAGTTTGCCGACCAAAGCGATATAAGCCGATGGGCAGAGGTATCGGTAAAGCTTGCAGCCGCCAACGGCTTTATAGAGGGTATGGGTGACGGCAGCTTCATGCCGGCGGATAATGCTACAAGAGCGCAGGCGGCAACGATCATACTAAGAGTGATAAACAAGTAAGGAGATGCGGACATGAGCAGAAAAGCTGTAAAGATAACATGCATAGTAGTAGCGGGTATAATGCTGCTGACAATAGCGATAGGTGCTGCGGCAACCTTTTCATTAATATAAACATATAGAGAAAAGAGCAATAAAATGTTAAAAAGCGAAGACATAAGAAATATAGCTATAATTGCGCACGTTGATCACGGTAAAACCACCCTTGTGGATGCAATGCTTGCGCAGAGCGGCACATTCCGCGAAAACGAGGTCGTTGCCGAGAGAGCAATGGATTCAAACGATCTTGAACGAGAGCGCGGCATAACGATACTTGCTAAGAATACATCATTATACTATAAGGGAACAAAGATAAATATAATCGACACGCCCGGACATGCGGATTTCGGCGGTGAGGTAGAACGTGGTCTTGAAATGGCAGACGGCGTTCTGCTGCTTGTGGATGCGTTTGAGGGCTGTATGCCGCAGACAAGATTTGTGCTGACAAAGGCGCTTGCGCTTAATTTAAGACCTATAATAGTGGTGAACAAGGTAGACAGACCGAACGCGAGACCGTATGAGGTAGTCGATGAGGTCTTGGAGCTGTTTATAGATCTCGGTGCAAGTGAGGAACAGCTTGACACGCCCGTTATATATGCATCCGGACGGGACGGCTGGGCAACGGCCGAATATGATCCGGAACATCCGTCGAGAGATCTTAAGGAATTGTTTGAGCTTATAGTGCGTGAGATACCTTCGCCTGACTGCGAACCGGACAAGCCGCTGCAGATGCTGGTGTCAAATATCGATTATGACGAATATACCGGAAGGATAGCGGTGGGTAAAATACAGCGCGGCAGTGTGAAAACCGGTATGCCGCTTGCGATATGTCACGCAGACGGAAAAACGGGACACGCAAAGGCGACAAAGCTTTATACCTTTGAGGGACTTGGTAAGAAGCCTGTGGACGAGGTGGGAGCGGGAGATGTTGTTGCGATATCCGGTATAACAGATATTAATATCGGTGAGACGATCTGTCATCCTGATGCCCTCGATCCGCTTCCGTTTGTTAAGATAGATGACCCTGTGCTGTCAATGACGTTCAGCGTCAATGACAGTCCGTTTGCGGGCAAGGACGGAAAGTATGTTACATCCCGTCATATCCGTGACAGGCTTTATCGCGAGCTGGATTCAAATGTGAGTCTGAGAGTTGAGGATACAGATACCACTGAAGCATTTACGGTATCCGGCAGAGGCGAGCTGCATTTGTCGGTGCTTATAGAAAATATGCGCCGTGAGGGATATGAGTTTCAGGTATCAAATCCTGTAGTTATATTCAAGGAAATAAACGGTGTAAAATGTGAGCCTATAGAGCGGCTCACGGTAGATGTGCCGAATGAATATACAGGCGCGGTGATGGATCAGGTCGTAAACAGGATGGGAAATATGACCGATATGTCACCTACGGCGCAAAGCTATACAAGACTTGAATTTCTTATCCCGTCAAGAGGGCTTATCGGATTCAGGAGCGAGATACTTACCGCCACTAAGGGCACAGCTATAGTAAACAGCATACTTGAATGCTACGAACCGTATAAGGGTGATTTTGAAGCGCGCGGACGCGGCGCACTGATAGCGTGGGAAAACGGAGAGAGTATTACATACGGTCTGTTTAATGCTCAGGAGCGCGGAACGCTGTTTATCGGACCTAATGTAGAGGTATATGAGGGAATGATCGTGGGCGAGTGCTCGCGAAATGAGGATATAACTGTAAATGTATGCAAAAAGAAGCATGCGACCAACACGCGGGCGTCCGGATCTGATGAGGCGCTCAAGCTCACTCCGCCAAAAGAAATGTCATTGGAGCAGTGTCTTGATTTCATCGCGGATGATGAATTATTAGAGGTAACACCAAATCATTTGCGGATGAGGAAGAAAATATTACAGACAGATCTAAGAGGAAAAGCGGCAAGCAGACGTAAAAACAGCCAATAAAAAATACCCGATGGGGCTGTTGCAAAACGCAAGTTTTGCAGCAGCTCCTATTCATTTACAGCAATTTTTAAGTAAAAAATCCCAGATTGGAAATAATATGCATTTATGTCGTGGTTTTGTGTACACAAAAAACACCTTTTAAAATTTCTCCGAAATTTTGTCAGGCTACTTTTAACTCATAT
>JAFRDB010000109.1 GCA_017404065.1 Clostridia bacterium | reverse complement strand
GTAAATTAGCGGTTTTAGATGTAATCTACCTATGCCGCAGCCCCCAACCCGTCACGGCTCCTCTCGTAGCCGCGCCACCCTGCCCCAGGGCAGGGACAGCAGAGCCGCACCGCAAACATCAGTCCGATAAACTGAAATTTAGCGGATAATTGAGCCAGCACCGATTTGCTGTGCATTCACAATATATCGCAAATATTGTGAATATGTATCGCTACAACCAAAATAATTATTATATTTTTCATATATTGCTTGACATCAGATAAAAATATGTGCTAAAATAGTAAAAAACGATAAAGGAGCTGGATCCTATGGCAAAAGAGAACAAAAAGCAGAGGTTTGAACGCATTTCATCGGCCCGCAAGGATAAGATAATAGAAACTCTGCGGCTGCTTGCAAACTGTTCCAACAAATCGAATTACGAATATACAACAGACGAGATAGAGGCTGTGTTTGATGAGATACAGGAGGCAGTCTCTGAGGTAAGGGCAAAATTTACGTCAGACAGCAATAAAAAGAGGATAGATCAGTTTAAAAAAGGCTTTGAGGAGGAATACACCTGGCTTAACGGATTTATGCGTAATGTGTTCCGGTTCGGAGGTCGTGAGGCAATGTATGAGCCGGAGAACGGTGTCCGCTGGTCGTATGTGGAGCTGAACTCGGATTCGAACAGGTTTGCGAACGCTATTTTAAACGCGGGAATATCCAAGGGCAGCGTTGTAATGTTCCAGCTGCTCAACTGTCCCGAATTTGTGTTCGCGTATATTGCCTGTCACAAGACCGGCGCGGTAAGCTGTCCGATAAACTTTCGTCTCTCGTCCGGAGAGATAGCCGATACCATAGACGACAGCCGACCTGCTGTATTCATATATGAGGCGGTCAATAAGCATGTTGTAGAGCGCGCGCTTGCTATGGCAAAGCACAAGCCGAAGGTCGTTATCATGACGGACGATCCCAACGGTGCGGAGCCGATCAGTGACACGGTTTTGTATTCGGAATTTGTAAACGGCGCTTCGGCGGAGGATCCGGCAGTGCCATGGACACTTTCGATCTATGACGAGACGGCAAGACTGTACACCTCCGGCACAACAGGCAGAGCGAAGGGCGTATGCATAACAAGCATAAACGAGGTACTGAGTGCTCATGATGTTATGATCCATTTCCCGTTCTCGTCAAATGATAAGAGCATGAATACGACCCCATGGTTTCATCGCGGAGGGCTGCACTCAGGCGGAGTTGCGCCAACACTCTATGCCGGAGGCTCGCTTACGATAATGAGAAAATTTGACGCGGTCGCAACGCTGAGATACATAGAGGAATATAAGCTCACGTTTATAATCGGTGTGCCGAACGTGCTTGCGATGCTCGCATACGAGCAGGAGAGAAACGGCTATGATCTAAGCTCGCTGCGCGGTATCGTAACCATGGGCAGTCCGCTTGAAAGGGCGGCGTGCATACGTTATCAGAAGGTTCTGACGCCGAATATCTTTAACGGCTACGGCACTACCGAGACCTTCTGGAACACGTTCCTGCGCCCATCGGATCTGCCGGCAATGGCAGGCACGGCAGGCAGCTCTTGCACGGATGATGATGTCCGTGTTGTAAAGGTCTTTGACGACAGACGGGCAGAGCCGGATGAGCTTGCGGCGCAGAACAACCGCGAGGTGGGCGAGGTCATAATCAAATCGCACGCGAAGTCCGCATATTTCTATTATAACAACGAAGGCGAGACCGAGCGCAAGTTCCATAACGGATATCTATATACCAACGACCTCGGAGTATGGGACAAGAACCACTTTGTCAGCATTGTCGGCAGAAAGGATGATATGATAATCTCCGGCGGTGAGAACATCTATCCGACGCAGGTCGAGGAGGTGCTCAACACCCATGCGAAGGTTGCCGACTGTATGGTGACCGCCGCGCCTGACCGTGTACGCGGTGAAATAGTTACAGCGTATATAATAAAGAGTGATGACTCGCTTACCGTTTCCGAGCTTGACGAGTTCTGCAAGCAGAGCAGTATGATAGCGAATTATAAGCGGCCGCGGTATTACAGGTTTGTTTCCTCGATACCGCACGGCGCGACAGGAAAGAAGCTGCACTATAAAATGAAGGAAATGGCAAAAAATGATCTTTTCAACGGATTGCTTATAAGAGTTTAAAAAAAGCCGGCAGGCAGATTGATGAACACTGCCGAAATTGCACGATAAATTTTAGATTAACTCCCTACGGCGCTATCGCGCCTACTCCCCCCGGCGCTACCGCGCCGACCCCCTCCAGAGGGGGTCAAGTATCGGTGTACCACAATTCTTGGCTCCCTCTATGAGGGAGCTGTCGCGCCGATAGGCGTGACTGAGGGAGTTAAACTGAAATTTCGTTTTGATGCGATCCCATATATATAAGCTTAAGGGCACCTCCGGTTTTTTGAGAGGTGCCCTTATAAGATTTGCTGTTTTATAAAGTTTTATAAATTATTACGCCTTTGCGAGCCTTTCTGTATCTATCGCGATCATCATTTCCTCATCTGTCGGAATAACGAGAGTCTTTACGGAAGCGCCGTCGGCTGTGATATCGACTGTGCCGCGCTTGTCGTTCTTGGCATCGTCTATCTTTATGCCGAGGAACTCAAGACCGGAAACGATAGCCTTGCGCGTTGCGGCGTCGTTCTCGCCAACACCGGCTGTGAATACTACCGCGTCGATACCGCCCATAGCCGCCGCATAAGCGCCGATAAACTTCTTTACCTGATATGCGAACATATCAAGCGCAAGCTTTGCTCTTTCGTTGCCTTCTTCAGCCGCAGCCGAGAGGTCGCGGAAGTCTGATGAAACTCCGGATACGCCCGCAACACCGCTCTTTTTGTTAACGAGGTTGTCTATTTCCTTTGCGCTCATTCCCTTGTTCATAAGGTAGGTCATGACCGCCGGATCCATTGAGCCTGTTCTTGTGCCCATAGGAACACCGTCAAGCGGAGTGAAGCCCATTGACGTATCTATGCACTTGCCGCCGTCGACCGCGCTTATCGAGGAGCCGTTGCCGAGGTGACATGTAACGATCTTGAGCTCCTTAGCGTCCTTGCCGAGGAATTCAGCTGCCTTTTGTGAAACATACTTGTGGCTTGTGCCGTGGAAGCCGTACTTTCTTATTCTGTCGTTCTCATAGCACTCGTAGGGGAGGGCGTACATGAAAGCGTGCGGCGGCATTGTCTGATGGAAAGCCGTATCAAACACCGCTACCTGCGGAACGTCCGGCATGATCTTTGTGCACGCGTTTATACCGATGATGTTCGGCGGGTTGTGGAGCGGCGCCAACGGTGTGCACTTATCGAGAGCCTTCATAACGGCCTCGGTGATAACGGTCGACTCTGTAAACTCCTCCGCGCCGTGGACAACTCTGTGACCTACCGCGCCGATCTCGTCCATAGACCCTATAACGCCTATTTCCGGATCAACAAGAGCGTCTATAACCATCTGTATAGCGTCGCCGTGATCCTTCATCGGCTTTTCGATCTTCTTCTTGTCAAGTCCCTTCATTACACATGTGTGCTGGAGGTTTGAGCCGTCTATGCCTATTCTTTCGCAAAGACCCTTTGCAAGGACACTCTTTGTGTCCATATCTATAAGCTGATATTTAAGCGAGGAGCTGCCCGCATTTATAACTAAAATTTTCATTGCTTGTTTATTTCTCCTTATATATGGTTTTACGGGGCAAAGACGCACAGAAGGTCGTGCGGCTGAGCAAACGAGCTATACTTGGGTATGCAAGCCTGCGAAGCCATGCGAGCTTCAAAGCGTATTTGTTCCGGATCAGTTCTGTGTTGCCTGTACTGCCGTGATCGCAACCACGCCGGCTATATCCTCGGCTGTGCAGCCGCGCGAAAGGTCGTTGACCGGCTTTGCCACGCCCTGGAGGATAGGACCGTATGCCTCTGCCTTTGCAAGGCGCTGAGCTATCTTATATCCAATATTGCCCGCGTTAAGATCCGGGAATACGACTACGTTAGCCTGTCCCGCTACGTTTGAGCCGGGTGCCTTTGAAGCGCCGACACTCGGAACGGTTGCCGCGTCGAACTGCATCTCGCCGTCAAGCGCAAGATCGAGACCGCGCTCGGCTATCTTTTCCTTCGCAAGCCTTGTAGCCTCCTGCATCTTGTCAACAAGCGGATGGCTTGCCGAGCCGTATGTTGAGTATGAGAGCATAGCAACCTTCGGCTCCGCGCCAACGAGCGCCCTGAAGGATGCCGCTGATGATAATGCGATCTCCGAAACCTCGTCAGCGGTCGGGTCCTGGTTAAGACCGGAATCCGCAAAGATGAAGGTACCCTTCTCGCCAAGGTCACAGTTCGGAACATTTATGATAAAGAATGCCGAGACGAGCTTCGCGTCCTTCGAGGTTTTAAGTATCTGCAGCGAGGGTCTTATAACGTTTGCGGATGAATTGATAGCGCCCGCAACCATACCGTCAGCCTTGCCTGTCTTTACCATCATAACGCCGTAGTAAAGCGGATCCTTTACAGTCTCGCGCGCCTGTTCGATCGTAACGCCCTTCTTCTTTCTCAGCTCCGCGAACAGCTCCGCGAATTCCTCGTTGCCCTTTGACGGGTCGATTATCTCAATGCCGTCAATATCGATACCCTCTTCAGTCGCGATCTTATTGATCTTAGCCGGATCGCCGAGGAGCACATTCACCGCATAACCCTCTGCCTTTACGATGGATGCAGCCTTGATCGTCCTTACGTCCTCTCCCTCGGCAAGAACAATAGTTTTCATGTTAGCTTTTGCTTTAGCCTTTAATCCTTCGATAAAAGTGCCCATTTCAATTTCGCTCCTTTATAAAATAATATACATCCATTATACAACATTTTTATTGAAATTTCAAGGTATATTTATGAAAAAGTTACGGTTTTTGAATAAGTGATAAAGCAGGCGCGTGTTGTTTGGATTTCAGTTTATCGGGGAGGGAACCCATGCGTTTAAGTCACACCTTGTCAAGTGCCTGTGCCGCTCTGATATTCCATTATATTCACCGTGCCCAGACCGCATTTGATATTTACGGGTATTCCGCCCTCGGGACCGTAGGCGGCATTTCTGCCTGCGGGGATCGAGTTTATGATCACGCTTCCCGCGCCGCGGACTATGCTGTATCGGTAGCCGCGCGGCGAACGGGGGAGAAATATATCCATGCTGCCGTTGCCGCATTCAAATACTGCGGCAATGGAAGGCGCAGCTTTTATGGTCGCGTTACCGCGTCCGAGCCGGCATATTATGCGTCGCGCCCTGAGCTCAAGCTCCGCGCTTGAATTTCTGAGATCGACCGAGATCGTGCCGGAGCATATCGGTGCGGCGGCAACGGAGGCGTCTGCGGCGGCGAGCGTTACGCTCTCCGGTACAAAGGCGGGCAGCGTTATCTTCGAGTTATAAAGTATACCGCTTTCGGGATCGCAGGCGGCATACCAGGTATCGTTTTCCGTATATGTCAGAAAAGACTGCTTTATATCCTTTGCGGCAGGCTCGGTGCCGCAGATCACGGTAAAATGTCCCGAGCGCAGCTTTAAGTCTATTGCTTTCAAGATCCATCCACTCCTTGTAATGATTGTAGCATAAACCGCCACAAAATGCAATAGCGGTTTTGGCAGATCAGGGGGCGCGGGGAAACTGTACGGTAAATTTCAGTTTATCGGGGAGATTAGTGGGCGGCGCAGCCTGTCCTTGCGCATTCTTTTGGCGATGCTCCGCTGTCCTTGCCCTGGGGCAAGGTGGGCTTTGCGAACTCGTTCGCAAAGGTCGGATTGGGGGT
>JAFRDB010000108.1 GCA_017404065.1 Clostridia bacterium | reverse complement strand
AGCATTTCGTTCACCCGAACACCACTAAATGTGCAATTTCTTATAAAGTAACAAACAGAAAGGAATATCAGAGATATGTTAGAAAACTACAGAAAAGTTGAAACAACACTTGCCGGCAGACCGTTTTCAGTTGAGACCGGCAAAATGGCGCAGCTCACAAACGGCCACTGCCTTGTCCGCTACGGCGACACTGCCGTAATGGCGAATGTTACCGCATCACGCACCCCGCGCGAGGGCGTTGACTTCTTCCCTCTCTCGGTAGACTTTGAGGAAAAGCTCTACTCCGTAGGCAAGATCCCCGGAGGCTATAATAAGCGCGAGGGAAAGCCGACAGAGGCCGCGATACTCACATCAAGAATGATCGACCGTCCGATAAGACCTTTGTTCCCCGCCGACCTCAGAAATGATGTTTCGGTCGTAACAACAGTTCTCTCAAACGATCATGACAACGATCCCGGTATATGCGCGCTTATCGGCGCATCGATAGCTCTCTCGATCTCGGACGTGCCCTGGGGCGGCCCGATAGCCGGCGTATGGCTCGGACTTGATCAGGACGGCAACTACCTGATAAACCCGACAGTCGAGGAGCGTGAAAATTCACAGATGCACGTTACCGTTGCCGGTACAAAAGAAAAGATCGTTATGATCGAGGCAGGCGCAAACGAGGTGCCTGAGGATGTTATGCTGAACGGTCTTATCCACGCCCACGGCGTTATAAAGGAGCTTTGCGATTTCATCGAGAGCATAAAGGCTGAGATAGGCAAGCCGAAGATGAGCTATGAGGCTCACGATATAGACCACGAGATCTATGACAAAATAAAGAAAACGGAATACGATAATATATGCTACGCTCTGGACACGGACGACAAGAACATCCGCGATGCAAGGATCGGCGAGATAACAGACAGAATAACTGAGAGCTTGGGCGAGGAATATGAGAACCTTTCCGAGCAGCTTGACGAGATAATGTACAAGATGCAGAAGGAGATCGTTCGTGACTGGCTCTACAAGGGCAGACGCGTTGACGGCAGAGGACTCAACGAGATAAGACCCCTCGCGGCTGAGGTCGACCTTCTCCCCCGTGTTCACGGTTCAGGTATGTTCACAAGAGGTCAGACGCAGGTGCTCACTATCGCAACGCTTGCACCCCTTTCCGAGGCGCAGCGGCTTGACGGCCTCGGTCTTGACGAGACAAAGCGCTATATGCACCAGTATAACTTCCCGTCATATTCAGTCGGTGAAACGCGCCCGTCAAGAGGTCCGGGCAGACGCGAGATAGGTCACGGCGCGCTTGCGGAAAAATCGCTCGTTCCGGTTCTTCCCTCGGAGCTTGATTTCCCATACGCGATCCGCTGCGTGAGCGAGGTCCTTTCCTCTAACGGCTCAACCTCACAGGGTTCGGTATGCGGCTCCACTCTTGCGCTCATGGCGGCAGGTGTTCCGATAAAGGCGCCGGTTGCAGGTATCTCCTGCGGTCTTATAACGACCGATGAGGGCTTCACGACAATGGTAGACATCCAGGGTCTTGAGGATTTCTACGGCGAGATGGACTTTAAGGTAGCCGGAACAAAGAAGGGTATCACATCGATCCAGGTAGATATAAAGAACGACGGACTCACTTATGAGGTAATAAAGGAAGCGCTCACAAAGACAAGGGACGCGCGTTACTATATCATAGACGAGATACTGCTCAAGGCTATTCCCGAGGTAAGACCGGAGCTTTCCGAATACGCGCCGAAGGTAATGTCGATGAAGATAGATGTTGACAAGATCCGCGAGGTCATCGGTACAGGCGGCAAGGTCATCCAGGGCATAGTTGCGGAGACCGGCGCAAAGATAGACATCGAGGAGGACGGCACCATCCACATTTTTGCCGAGACACAGTCGGCAGGCAACGCGGCAAGGAAGGCTATTGAGAAGATAGTTGAGGAGCCGGAGCTCGGCAGGATATACAAAGGCGTTGTTAAGACAATAACCGCGTTCGGAGCCTTCGTTGAGATACTCCCCGGCAAGGACGGTCTTTGCCACATCTCACGTCTTGACAACAAGCGTGTTGAGAAGGTAGAGGATGTCTGCAAGGAGGGTGACACCATGATAGTTAAGGTCATAGACATAGACCCGAAGAACGGCAAGATCTCCCTGTCGCGCAAGGACGCCATGCTTGAGATCGAGGATTGCTCAAATAATCAGTAATTTACAAGGAAACACTGACTAATTAACGTCTGGCGACTTAGTGCGCCACTTGCTTGCGCCTTTCCCGTCATATCGCACAAAAACCTCTTGACATACGCGAGTATGCCTACGAGTTTTTTGTACAATCTGACGAAAAACTCGACTGCGCAATTAGCACACTATAATTAATCAGCATTTCCTTATAAACAGCTTGACAATATCGCCAATATCTGATATAATGCGCAATGTAGGGTGAGTGATCTCCTTACTGTGAAACGGTTATATATCAGTCCCCTTGGACTTTTATATAATTTACCTATTTATCTCCCAAAAAGCGGACACGCGAGTGTCCGTCTTTTTTAGAGGATATATTATCAAGAAACCGAGGAGGATTCTGTTATGGGAATAATTTCGGTCATAATACAAATACTCGGCGTAAACAAGCTCAGCGTTATGCTCGGAATGTGGAGCTGGTTTTTATCCGTGCTCGGAATGTGGAAGATGTTCGGAAAAGCGAATGAGCGTCCGTGGAAGGCTCTCATCCCCTTTTACAGTGACTATATAGAAACCAAAATAGCCTGGAGCGGACGCGTATATTTCATCATCCTCACCCTCTCGGCAGGAATGACTCTCGCCTCCGTAATGCTCGACCGCACAACCGGCACAGCCCAGACTATCTGGCTAATCTTATACGGTGTATGTATTGCCGCGGGGCTTATCTATAATATCAAGAAATGCGCAAGGCTTGCAAAGGCGTTTGGCAAGAGCGCAATGTACGCTGCCGGTCTTGTGATCATCCCGCCGCTTTTCCGTTTGCTTTTAGGCTACGGTGATGAACGCTACCGCCGCCCGAACACGCTCTGAAGCCTTCTTATACGGCGACAGCCATAAAGCTTACTCGTCTGATTCGATCTGATTAATAAAATACTCAATATATCCGTACACTAATCCGTCGTATTGGTCAAGATATCTAAGAACATCCTGATGAAGCTTGTCTACATCAAAAAGAAATTCATCAATCAAGCGAACGTCATACGCTGGAACAACATCCGGCATTGTTGCTCCGTTACGATGAGCATAGCATCTCTCGTTTAATATATGTATTGCTTTGTCAGCGTCAAGGTCTATTCCTATATCATGTAGTGTCACATCTCCGCTTGTGCCTATCTTGCCCTGAATATAGCTGTAGGTAAGGCTGAATGCCTTGCGGTATATCGGCGTGCCGTCTGTCCATTTTCCTACCTGTACGGGGCTTGTGCTGTATTCATCAAAGGCGGGATAGATCTGTAGCCAGTTATTTGTGCCTAAAGCTGTACCGTTGCCGAGCATGAATATCTTTTTTGCCTCCGGCGCGAAGATATTATCATCGACCTGTATATAGATCATTCCTACGTGCCATTGCTCGCCCTCATCAAATGTATCGGGCGGGTCGAACGTATCTACAAGAATATGCCTGTCTACCCAAGCTCTCATTGCAGCATCACCAAGCGGCTGATTTATAAATTTGGTTATCGGCACATTATCGCCGCTCATACCGGCAAGCGGAAGAACGGAAAGGTTCCCGTCTGCGTGTATGGTATATTTAGGACGCGCGCTGAATGCAAGCTTATCGGCGGTAACAGCCATGTCCTTTATCTTAGCTGTTGTTACAGCGTTGTCTTTAAGCTTTACGGTGGTTACCGCTTCATCGTCCAGCTTAGTTGTGGTGACCGCGCCGCCCCCAAGCTTTGCGGTGGTTACCGCTTCATCGTCCAGCTTAGCTGTGGTGACCGCGCCGCCCCCAAGCTTTCCTGAGGTAACACTTCCATCGGCTATATGCCGCGCGGCTATCGCATTATTATTTATATCGCTGCCGCTTTTTACAGCAGCAAGCTCTGTCTTTGTTGCACACTCCGCGATCTCGTTTTCAAGCACTTCCAGACAATCGTCTAACCTTCGCATATCCTCATCATGCTTTTCTTCCAATTCGTTTGTAACTATCTTTGCATATTCCGCCGCCCAGTTCTGCTCAAGGTCGCGCTCGGAATAGCCGTAGCCGTCTGCTTCAATATATGACATTTTGATCTCCTTTCTTTTTGCATTACCACCAGTTCTCCAGCTTCGCCCCATGTGCCGGCATACGGTTTATCAGCCATCTTTTATACGCGCCAAGGCGAGAATTGAACGCGGTTATATGCTGATTATACGCCTCCGTATCACGCTGGTACAGGTTGATCTTAGCGAGTATATAATCGATATACATACTGTCGTACGGCTCGGCGCAAACGGTTTTATCGGTAACGTGCCTCATTATAAGGCAGTCATAGGTGCCGCCGCTGCCGAGCGTGCCCTCCGGCACACGCAGCATATACATATAGGAGCCCGATGTATCGAAGGCTACCTCTATAAGCGGGACGGCTGATGCTATAAGCTCGCGGCTGCCGTCGTATGCGACAGAATAAATATCGAGCGTATCTCCTGAGAGGAACTCACACGCGCCTGTGCGGATGCAATTGCGGTCGGCATCGAGCACAGCCTCGCCGCGATATCTGGTAAGCCGTATCGGCCGATACGGCTCTATATATACGATCCTCAGCTCGCTGTCCGGCTCCGCGCCGCAGTCGAGCATGCGTCCTTTTCTTATAAAATCCTTCTTTTCAAGCTGCTTTCCGCCCGACTCAACGATCTCAATATTTTCAAGCCGCACATACTCCGGCAGCAGAACGCAGCCGTCGGCATCGGTGGGCAGACATATTTCGCGGAAAACGTTCCTGTCCTCGATCATGAGCATTGCCGACACCTCATTACACCAGATATACAGCTCCGGCTCGTCATACTCAGAAGGATAAAACCGCTTCACCTGTCTTATTACATCATTAATATACATATTATTTATCTCCTTATTTTTTTAGGTATATTTCAGTTTGTCGGGGAGATGTTTGAGGTGCGGCTCTGCTGTCCCTGCCTTGGGGCAGGGTGGGCTTTTCAAGCTTTGCTTGAAAAGGTCGGGTTGGGGGTACGGCAGAGATAGATTTCATCTAAAACCGCTAATTTATCATATTTTTTAGCGTCGTTAACCCCAATCCGTCACGGCTCCTGTCGTCGCCGCGCCACCTTGCCCTCGGGGCAAGGACAGCGGAGCATCGCCAAAAGAATGCACAAGGACAAGCTGCGCCGCCCACTAACTCCCCGATAAACTGAAATTTATCTTTCAATTCCGGCTGCGCCGGTTTGCTGCGCGTTCAGCTAAAGCCATAGCAAAGCTTATGGGAGGTTCAGGGGGAAACGCAGTTTCCCCCTGAACTACTCTTTTTTATATTTTCTTCCCCCTTGCGCCGTGCGTATCTCAAGATCATAAATAACCACTCTGCCCCTGCCGCTGAGCCGGACGCGGTAGCTGTCCGCCATCAGAGCGCGGACGGGGCAGCGGAAAACATGAAGCCCCGGCTCGGTGAACGTACTGTGCTCACGGAACACACCACCGCCGGCAGCGGTCGCAGCCGTAAGCTCCGCGCCGTCTGCTATCTCGGCGCGTATCCAAAGCTCGATCACCGATTTATTATCAAGCGTGCCGTCTGTTGTGAGAGCGGCGGTGAAGCTCCACTCTATATCGTCCGCGTCCGTCTCGGTCATCTCGTACACGATCCCATCCGAGACCATATACATCCTGCCGGAAAAGGCAAACAGCCCGTCTGCCTCCGCATCATCCTGCAAATGCCACATACCGCGGCGCAGGTCGCACGTCAGCAGCTCTCTCTCCCCGTCCTCGCGGACAGCGGCAGCATAGT
Organism: Clostridia bacterium; assembly: GCA_017404065.1. Taxonomy (GTDB): domain Bacteria; phylum Bacillota; class Clostridia; order UBA1381; family UBA1381; genus Ornithomonoglobus. The sequence goes on along the minus strand of JAFRDB010000108.1, from coordinate 9,740 downwards.
ATATATCACCGCAAACCGCAGCGGAGGCGCTTATGTATTTTTCGGAAAGCCTTTCCGATATAAGCTGCGGCGTTCCGCCTGACCAGCAGCAGAACCCGCGCTCCGAAAGAAATATGATCCCGTACGGTGTCGCAGACACGCTTCTCCCGTCAATACATCCGATACCGTAAATATTATTAACGCTGTAGTTTCTCACACCCGTACCGCTAATGACCGTGATCTCCTCCGGTTTGAACGCGGCAAGCTCGCCCCCGTAGGAGCAAAGGGCGGTAAACCTCCCCGACGCGCTGTCAGTAAGACGCGCGGCATACTTTGCGTTAATATCAGCCGCGGAAAACGAGAATATATTATCCGAGGCAGAGCCGTATATCACACGTCCCGACGGGGATACGCCCCAAAGCCTGCCCTGATGCGCGGCAATGTCCGTAAAGCATCTGCGGCGGGAGGAAAGCGTTACGCCCGATACATAAAACGAGCCCGCCGCACCCTCTGTTTCCAAAAAATCTATCGGTTCGCCGTTTTTATTATACAGGTCAAAATAAATATAATGGATGAACGTCCTGTTCCCCTGAACGGTCATTTGTCTTGTATCAAAGCTCTTTACTGTCGCGTCCGTCACCTGATATCGCGAAATATCATCGGTCGACGCATAAGCGTCGGTATCGGCTGTATTGTTATCACTATAGCCTGTGGCCGTCTGCGGAGTGACCTCCTCCCGTGTTGTGGAATACGACCACACCTGACCGTGGCTATCCTGAAGTGACGGGAAGCCGGATAAGGACACCTCATCACCGACCTTGAAATATCCTTCAAATATATTATCCGCCGGTGCGACATTGCCGTAATTCCAATACTTATCAAAGAAATCGGAGTTCCTTATCTCTTTTCCTTCCGCATCGGTGGTGGTATACTCATCAACATAATTGTAGCGGAACTGTATTGTGGCAAGGTAATTCCCGTTGGCATCCGCTCCCGCCGTCACGATGAGGTTATCCATGACATTGCCCGCCATATAGAACCTGTCAGTGTCTACATTATAGCAGTACAATTGAGACGACCTGCCGCTATAGCCGTTTATTATATACAGTCCGCAAAACCGCACGATTTTCCAGCGCATAGCATCGCTCAACGTTATATTTCCGGATCTTTTGCTGCCGTTATAATAGAACGCGCCTCCGGCAACACCGGTAAAGCCGGCGACCGTATCCGTAGCGAACGCATCCGGCGCAGAAACCGCACCGACCGTGCCGGGCACGGTTCCTACGCGGTACCGCGCTCCGCGCGGCGCGGCACAGGGAAACTCGAACGGAGCCATGTTCAGCATATCCTCCGCCTCTCCCGACAAAGGACGGCGCGAACGGTCAAGCCCGTAAAACACGGAAACGGCACGGCTGCTGTTCTTCTGCGCGGGATATATGTCGAATTGCATCTGTTTTCCTCCTTATTCTTTAATGTAGCAGTCTCCCCCGCTGCACCCATAGCAAAGCAGCGGTATAGTGTGATTATGAGGTAAATTTTGGTTTAGTGGACTGATTGCGGTAGCGGCAGTCCCTGCCCTGTGGCAGGGTGCCCTAAGGGCGGGTTGGGGGCTACGGCAGAGATAGATTTCATCTAAAACCACTAATTTATCTTGTTTTTTAGCGTCGTAAACCCCAATCCGTCACGGCTCCTATCGTCACCGCGCTACCCAGGATGCCGGCACGAGCAGGGCGCTTGCGCCCGACCAGTGTTGCCCCCATGGCAAGGACAGCTGCGCCGTCCACAAATACCCCGCTAAACTGAAATATACCGTACAATCCCCCCGAAAACACCGTTTGGGGAAAATGCGCAAAGACTAATAGGTGCTTTGCACCTGTTGGTGCTTTTGAGCAAGCTTATGTACTCAGTGTACATAAGCTTGCGATAACGTGCGAGATTCAAAGCGCATTTTTCCCAAACCTACCATCCCATTATTGCGTTTATATTTGCCCTTTTCTTATTATACTCCTTCTGATAGGTGTACGCGGCCTCGGTGAGCATCGGACTTATGCTGTAGCCGTCAGAGGTGCGGTATTGTGAAAGCCACGGCAGCGCCGCCTCATCCGAACGCGTATAGAACCCGCGCGCGAGCGCATTATTTAGCGCATCCGACTCCGTCTTGTAGATACCGCTTACGATCTCGCTCTCTATGATCGACGGATAGTAGCCGAGCTTGATATTTGCCATCTCCGCGTTTATCCGCGAAAGCGCGTTCTTATACAGATCGCTTTCCGCGTTACGCTCGTTCTCTAACTTCTGCTGCTCCTGCTCCGCATTCCAATGCCGCTCGCTCCGCTCTATGGACAGCATATCCGCAAGGTCGGAATAAGCGTCACGGTTTGCCTTGTATTGACGGTCATACTCGTCCTTATAAAGTCCGGCTATGGTCTTGATCTCGTCCGAGAGCCGTTCTCCCTCGCTTATGTACCTCTTATACGCGTCTCCGGCAAGCTCCGGTATGATATCCGTAAGCTTTTTAAGCTCGCTGTTACGCGCGGCGATCGCCTCGGACAGCACCGCGCCGGACGCGCCTGTAACGGAGGTGTTATTGTCATTGAGCACACGCCTGAACGCCGCTTCACCCTCGCGCTCGTATATATTTTTGTACACCGCATATACATTATCTCTTTCGGGATCGTAGCTGAACGCCTCGCGGCTTGTCATAGCTTCAAGTGCCCGCTCGAGCTTCTTTCCGTATTTCTTATTCACCGCGTTTGCTATGGACTCGCTTGTTTTTATCCTGCCCGTCGGCATGGCTGATGTGATACCCGATACCGTCTGCTGCGTCTTAACAGTCTCCGTCGGCATCGTTATTGCCGACGGCAGAGTCTCGTCCTTTTCGGACTTCTCCCTTGATGCGCTGTACTTTGCATAATCATCAAGGCTCATTCTGATGCTGCCGCCGCCGCTGACGGTCGTGCCGCCTATTTTTTCTGCCTTTTCCTTATCGGTATTTATTGTTACATTTGCCATTATCCAGCTCCTTTCTGCGGATCCTGCGCCTCGGGCAATTCCGCCGCGGAATCAGACAAACCGCCAAAGGAGGCGTTCCCCTCTCCCTGCCGCAGCTTTTCTATATCTGCAATAAGCTGCTCCTTGCCGTCGAACTGCATATTTTTTAACGCTGTCACCGCCATTGCAGCATTCTCCGGTGCAAGCATACCGCTGTTATAGAACGTCATTATCGTTCCGTTTGCGGTCTCGCGCGAGGTCGGATCCTCATGCTGCGGCACAACATCGATATCGAACATTATCCGCGACAGCCGAACTCCGCTATCTCCCCACTTCTGCCTGAACATCATAGAGCTGTCGAGCGACACAAACCGCTTTTGCCCCAGCTCGTCCGTTACGCGATAGGTTCGCTTTTCACTGTAGAACTGGCGCATCAGCTCTATGACCATATATATTATCCGCTTGTACGCATCGTAAGTATCGCTGATGATCGCGCGTGTGCGCTTTTCACCCGTCTGACGCAGAGTCTGTATTGCCGAAGCCGCCGTTACTCCGCCGTAGGTCGAGCCCTGCTGGAAGTCGCGATTTGCCAATAGCTCCTTCAGCTCGTCCTTCTTCCTCTCCCTGTGCGAGAGCGCGGTATCGGCAAGCGGCGTACTGCCGACAGCAACGATAGCGTCCGTCTCACCCTCGTAATGCACGATGTTCTTTGACATATCCCGAAACTCCGCCTCGTCTATGCCGCCGTTGCGCTTTGCAAGATATCTCGGCTTTGCTCCGCACATAATGTTCTCGGTAATGGCACGGTCAAGCTTATCTATCGCAGTCTGCGTTGCCTTGCCTATATCGAGCATCCCGAACCCGAACGGCGAGTTTTCCGCGGGATACAGGACATCAAACACGACCGGATACAGCTCATGGTCATAGAGTCCGCGGTCATATCCGTCCATATCCTCGGTAGCGGCGATCACCGTATCGCGGCACAGCTTCATTAAATGCACAGCCCCATCCGCCTTTTTATAATAGCAGTCTATAACGCGCGAACGGTCGCGAAGCTCTCGCGTACCGTCCGCGGTCTCCGCCTCGCAATCCCCCTCAAACAGGTCTCTGAACATCGGATAGCGCTCGCGCAGCGTATCATTTTCGACCGCCGCAGCTATGAACACAAAGGGACTGTCCTGCACGTCAGATACATTCATATCAACATACACATCGGCAATATCTATGCCCTTTATGTCTATATTACCCGTTACTTTATCAAAAAATACACCGTAAACAGCCGTTCCGTACTTCAGCTTGCTGCGGATGTTCTCCTTATATGCGCGTTTGAATTCGGAAATTTCAAGCTGCGCGGGAATGATCTTTGTGAGAAGCTCCGCCGCGCGCGTTCCGTCCGGCTCACGTTCAAGGATAGTTACGGAGGGATAGTTGTCTATCGCATCGGCGCGGGCATTTTCAATAGCGGAAAAGATAAGCGGCGTGTCGCAGGTCATGACCTTTTCGAGATTATGCGTAATATGCGAATAGCTCTTTTTATAAAAGCGCTCATTATCGCGTATTCGCGCCATAAGCGGCTCCTTATCGCTGCGGTATGCTTCGAAAGACTCCCGCGCCTTATCTATGAGCGCATAAGGCACCGCGCCCGTGTATTGATACCGCATCACAGCTCTGCGAGCGCGGACTTGCCCGGCTTCATTATCGCCCTGTCCTCCAGCTCGCGTATCTCCGCCTGCAGCGTCTGCGACTGCTTTATGACCTCCGCAACATTCTTCGGCACCTCAACGGGTCTGTCGTACTGTATCTGATACATCTTGCCGTTAACACCAACGACCGTCTCGGTATCGCCGGTCACATTATGCGGACGCGGAATAATGACCGTCACACGATCATTCCCCTTGACCTCAGTCTTTTTCTTGCTTGCCATAAAAATACCTCCTTGTATTATTTGGTTGTTGGTTGCTAAGGACTGCAACAGAATTGAATTTGAGTTTAACTCCCTCAGTCTCACTCCGTTCGACAGCTCCCTCATAGAGGGAGCCAAGAATTGCGGTACACCGATACTTGACCCCCTCTTGAGGGGGTCGGCGCGTCAGCGCCGGGGGGAGTAGGCGCGAAAGCGCCGTGAGGAGTCTCCCCGACAAACTGAAATTCAGCAACAATCCCTACTCCCTACCCCCTAATCACTACCTCAGCTTACGCTTGCCAAGCTCTCTATCCTGCACATCTTTGTCTGCTCGATTATCTTGAAGAAGCGGTAGCCCTTCCAGCCGTAGGTGCCGCGCTGATTCAAGGGATCGCCCGTACCTGCGCTGCCGAGCGATTTGTTTATAAGCTCTACCGTCTTATCGCCGGATGTGCCGAACGCGTTCTTGCCGAGGATGACGGTGGAATATATCCTCTGACCCGTTGCCGCCTCTTCCGACATGCTCGAGTAGCCCTCACCGTCATAGATCTTCATATCCGGCTCGATAAGCTCGGATGAAGCGCCGGTTATCGTAAGATATGCGCTCCCGTTTGAGCCGGCAGTTGCACCGGAAACAGTGTAGGTTTTGCCGTTTATATATACCTTGCCTTCCGTGGCTATATTACCAGCTGTAGTGCTGTCAAGCGTCTCTGCGACATATACCTTATTGCCGCTGACCTTTACGACCGTAAGCTCGTTCGCAAGTTTATCGGGGATAACCGAACCGTAAAATACATAAGCGTCCGGATCCTCTATAAAGCGAACGCCGAACAGTCTTCCGATCTCGCCGCTGTAAAGCTCGGTAGTATCGGAATATGTGTGCGGCTGTCTCCACTCGCTGTCGTTCCAGATATTATATACCACATCCGGATGTATGAAGCAGATATAGTCCTTGCCGTCTGCGGGCTGCACCTTGTTGCGCTTGAGGCTTGTCACCGCGCGTCTTATGTCCTTTACCGTAAGCACGTCCGTAAGCTCGCCCCTTGAAGTCGCCGTACCGGCATAGAACACATTAAGACCGGAGGCAAGCTCCATCGCGTCAAGCTTCTCGAAGGTCTCAAGCTGATTTTCCTTTAAAAGGTCGGTGTACTTGAGCACCTCCGGGGACGGGTCATGCGCGAAGAAGTCAAGCTGGTCGGTGTAGGAAACATAGTTTCCGTACTGCTCCGGCGTGCCGGTTATGCGCGTGATGTTGACCGCCGCGCCGACGGGCGTTACGCCCTCTGTGAGCGGTGCAGCCGCCTTCGGCAGCGGTGACATCTTGTCAAAGGCAATCGTCTTGGTCTTGCCCTTGGGGATATCCACCGTCTGACCGAACCTTGAATACTTCCTGAGGGTCTTGTTCCCCTCGCGCACATATCGGTTCAGTACCGCCTCCATCAAGGGCGCCATGCCCGATGACGAAGTCATGTTCATATTAAGATTTGTTTCTGTCTGTGTCATAAATTATCTCCTTTCCGATTGGTTGAATTTTGGTTTAGTGGGGTCCCCACGGCGCTATCGCGCCTACTCCCTAACTACGGCGTTTGTTGCTATGCAACACGCCTACGACACGCAAGCGTGTCGCTTACCTCAAGAGAGAGCCAAGAATTGCGGTGAGGCTCTGCTGTCCTTGCCCCGAGGGCAAGGTAAGCTTTGCGAACTCGTTCGCAAAGCTCGGATTGGGGTTTACGACGCTAAAAAATGAGATGATTAGTGGCTTTAGATGTAATTTACCTCTGCCGCAGCCCCCAACCCGCCTCGCAAGCTCGGCACCCTGCCCCGGGGCAGGGACGGCAGAGCTTCGCCACTAACATTCCTCCCCACTAAACTAAAACTTTACGCATTCCGTCTTTCTTCTATATACTTTTTAAACTCCTCCGGACTGAGCTTTGCGGGATTGACCACAGCATCGCCGGTGCCGCGTGTGCGGGTCTGCGCGTTCTGAAAAATCTCATCCCTGCCTGCCGCGCTGCCGGGTCTGACCGCCGCGGCATACGCCTCGAACACGCTTCCGCCCGAGGTCAGCACGCGTCTGAAGGTCTCGTCCTTAACAGCGGTGTTGAGGTCAAACTCCGGCACTATAAGCTTTAGCATGGCGGCATCACGCTGCCACAGAGCAAGCACCCGTGCGCTGTCGTCGTTGCCGGAGCCGGTCGGCGGCTCATTCTTTGCCGGAGCAGCCGCGGCAGGCTCGGCCGCCTTTTCCTCCGGCACATTGTTGCCGCGCTTTTCAAGCTCAGCAGCAACTGCCGCGTCATAGTCATCCTTTGAATCAAAGACCATGTACGGCTCCCTTTGCTCCTCAGACTCCTTTTGCTCCGCCGGCTCTGCCGGCGGCACATCCTTTGTAAACAGTGACTTCTTAGTTTTGATAGCCATATATTATCTCCTTTCGGTTTGATACACAAATTATATCATAAGTCAACCCCAAAGTGGCGGACAATGATCTATTGTCCCCTTTATGTCATAATAAAACATTGTCCGCCACAATCCGCGGGATGTGTGGTATAATTATGCAAAAGGAAAATTTCAGCTTATCGGGGGACTACCGTCCCAAACTACGGCGTTTGTCTGGTCGGACGCAAGCGTCCTGCTCGACCTGGCATCCCGGTTCGCTTGCGAACACGCCTACGACACGCAAGCGTGTCGTAGGCGTGTTGCACAGCAACAAACGCCGTAGTTGTGGTCGGCGCGAAAGCGCCGGGGGGAGTAGGCGCGATAGCGCCGTTCCACTAAACTGAATTTACCTCAAACCATGAAAGGAGTCTGAACCATCATGCCGAGAAAATCAAAGATCGCTACCAAGACCGAGGTGCTGGAAACACTGACGGAGATCATGCGCTCCACATCCGATGACGGCGTTAAGATAACCGAGGTCATTTCCGCGGGTGAAAAGCTGTATAAGATACTCAAAGAAGAGTCATCGGAAAAAAATGACGAAAGGCAGTATGGAATAGTAATATTGCCGGAAATAGAATTGGAGGGTCAGGACAAATGAATATAACCGTATCACCGCCGCCGTCACAGACAGGCAACGCAAGCGCCGATATAGCAGCCCTCAGCGCGTGGTGCCGCATTCTTCATACTCAGCTGCGGCGCGTACTGTATTCGCTTGACGGCGAGAACATAGCCTCTGTTCCCTACGACCGTATAATAAATATACCGGAGGATGAGAATGAGTAATACCATCCGCCGTTCAAGGCAAAGCATCACAAAAGGCAGTATAATCTGGCAGCCGCAGCCCAGGCAGGCGGAGTTCATGTCGCGACCGGAGTATGAGGTGCTATACGGCGGCGCGGCGGGCGGCGGCAAATCCGATGCGATCATCGCCGAAGCCCTGCGGCAGGTGGATAACCCCAACTACCGCGCGATCATATTCCGCAAGACCTATCCGCAGTGCCGTGAGCTTATAATAAAATCGCTGCGTATATATAAAGCGGCGTGTCCCGGCGCGGAATATAACGGCTCCGAGCATTACTGGCGGTTTCCCTCCGGCGCGAAGATCTATTTCGGATCCATGCCGAACTCCACCTCATACCTCGCGTATCAGGGTCTGTCCTACGCCTACATCGCCTTTGATGAGCTGACGCATTTTTCGATAGAGGAATACGAATACATGATCTCACGAAACCGCGCCGACGGCGCGGGGCTGCGCGTCTACATCCGCGCCACCGCCAACCCCGGCGGCATCGGTCACGGCTGGGTGAAGGAGCGGTTCATAACCGCGTCCGAGCCGGGCGTGCCCTATACAGTAAAGAGCGAGGTCATAGACAAAAGCGGCAAAAAAATAACGGTCTCGCGTGACCGTGTATTTATCCCGTCCTCTATTTTTGATAACAAGGCGCTGCTTGAAAATGACCCCGGCTACCTCGCCAACCTTGCAATGCTGCCGGAATCGCAAAAGAAGGCGCTGCTGTACGGTGACTGGGACAGCTACGAGGGACAGGTATTTACAGAGTTCCGCAACGACCCTTCGGGCTATCTGTCGCGCAGATATTCGCACGTTATCGAGCCATTCCCCATCCCGCGCTCATGGCGGCGCTACCGCAGCTTTGACTTCGGCTACTCCCGCCCGTTTGCGGTCCAGTGGTGGGCGGTAGATCATGACGGCAGAGCTTACCTATACAGGCAGCTCTACGGCTCAAACGGCTCACCAAATGTCGGTGTGCGAACAGAGCCGCGCGAGCTTGCGCGGAGGATAAGACGGATAGAGGACGAGCTGGAGACGGGCAATACCATATACGGCATCGCCGACCCGTCTATCTGGGATGAGAGCCGCGGCCGCGACGGAACGATAATCTCGCTATTTGAGGCGGAGGGTGTTTTTTTTGAAAAGGGCAAGAATGACCGTCTTTCAGGCAAGATGCAGTGCCATTACCGATTTGCGTTTGATGATGAGGGTCTGCCTATGGCGTATATATTCAAGACCTGCAAGCCGTTTCTTCGCACCATACCCAACCTCGTATATGATGAGGTGAATGTCGAGGACGTGAACACCGCGCAGGAGGATCACGACTATGACGCGATGCGGTACTTCTTTATGGCAAACCCTCTCCCGCCCCGCATCGCCGCCGCGGCAAAACCAAAACCGTTCGATCCGCTGGGATGATAAATTTCAGTTTAACTCCCTCAGTCTCGCTCCGTTCGACCGCTCCCTCATAGAGGGAGCCAAGAATTGCGGTGTAGCTCTGCTGTCCTTGCCCCGAGGGCAAGGTGGCGCGGCGACGATAGGAGCCGTGACGGATTGGGGTTAACGACGCTAAAAAATATGATAAATTAGCGGTTTTAGATGAAATCTATCTCTGCCGTACCCCAACCCGACCTT
>JAFRDB010000107.1 GCA_017404065.1 Clostridia bacterium | reverse complement strand
GATGGCGCGGTCACCGGCAAGATAGCTGTGGCAATGCGCCTCAAGAAAACCCGGATAGATGAAGTTATCACCGTAATCGAGCACATTCGCGTCCGCGCCTGCAAGCTTTTTCACCTCATCCGCATCACCGATATAGGCAAACACGCCGTCCTTTACCAATGCCGCCTTGGCAAACGGCTTCTTTTCATCCATTGTGATGATGTTACCGAGAATAACTGTTTGTTTCATAATATGTTGCTCCTTTCATTGGGGGTATTCAATGGTTTTCCTCTCCCCATGATTTTTTGTTGTTATTTTACTTCATAGTATATAGTATAACATAAAGACGTTCGATTTTCAAGTCTTAAAAAAAATGATTTGTTCAACTTTTCGAGTCAAGTATTATATTTCAGTGCGGTCAGTAAAAATTTTAAATTTTCTATTGCATTTATTTTAAAGATATGATAATATTATTAATACCACATTATTTATCTTAAATATTTGAAACTTAAGGAATATTTTCGTCTTAGAATATTCTATTGCAAACATGCAAAAGCTTGTATTTGTTAAAAAATGCAAGCGGTAGATTTAAGGCTTTTGTTTGATTGTAAGTTTCAGATAAAGCTGTTTAAGATAAATGTGTGGTAACATTGAAATCGAAGCTGCATTTTATGCGTGGTGCAGATATTTCGATTTCTGTTACCACGCTTTTTTAATTCGTGAGACATTGAGGAAAGGAGGTCAAGGCTCGCCGCAAGCCGGAATTGTGGTAAATATTACATAACGAAAGGAATAAACATGAAAAAAATAATACTTCTGCTTATTTCGATTATTACATGTTTTTCTCTATCTGCTTGCGGTGAGCCTAAGTTAAGCCCCGAAGAGTGTGTTAAAGAAACATGTAGAGCTGATGTTCTTACTATCGGTATCGTTAACCAGAAACTTAGTAATTGTTACGCCGATATAGCCACAGTAAGACAAAAAAATGATACAACTTATGTTTGCGCCGGAACAATAACTTTTGTTGATAAATATGGCGATAAATCAACATCGAAATTTGAAGCAACATACGAGTATAACAGCGAAGAGGAGAGAGCTTATAAAGTTGATATGGAGCTCGTGGATTAATGTATAGGTAAAAGCCTAAATTGGCTTTATAAGCCCATTGGGGCGGCTATCCGTAAAATAATTTATGCAACATAAAAATTCAACATTTATGTAAGCAAAAGCTTGTGGACAAGGACAGTCGTTCCGCTAACGCTCCACTCCAATCAGACGGAGGGACGGTTCTGTTCAGACGGAGGGACGGTTCTGTTGTCTGGTCGGGCTAAACAAACAGGACGAGAGCCCCATCCCTCTGACACACTGACCGGAAAAATCAACATTGTCGATAACATTAAAAACCTGCTTGACATCCGCAGATGCATATGATATAATAAAGACACAAAGAGAAAGGCAATGTGTTTAAACAGCACGATTAGCCGAAAGATTAGTTAAAAAAGTAACTGTCCTGTTCGGTCAATTTGGGACAGTTACTTTGCTTTTATAGCAAGGGCTATCAAGAGGATCACGATGTAAAGCAATATTCCTAAAGCCTTACAAATGAACTTCTTCATTTGCACCACCTCCCTGACTCCAATAGGAGCAGCACACATGATTGACTATGTATAGTCGTGTGCGGAGTGGCTAACCGTCCTGAATGTGTTGTACACATCACCTTTCCAAAGAATATTGTATCATAAATTACCGCAACGGTCAAGTCAATTCTCGACATCGGCTTAGGTGTCATGGGGGCGATTATTGTGACACACTACCGAATATTTACATCTTTCAAGCTAATTAAAGCATAACAAAAATGGCTCGAACAATATGTTCAAGCCATTTCCTTGGTACGCGATCAGGGGTTCGAACCCTGGACACCCTGATTAAGAGTCAGGTGCTCTACCAACTGAGCTAATCACGCATATTTTTCTCAACAACAGATAATATACTACCACAAATTTATGTGTTTGTCAAGGCTTTTTTGAAAAAATTTTTTTACAATTCTTGTAGGCGGGATGTCTCCCGCCTCAGCGTGTAGACAAAACTGTCTACACGCTGACAGACTGCCGAAAATCAGGTCAGATTTTGCGAAAATGAACTCGTCGGCGTACGTTGGTACGGTAGAGTTTATTTTTGCAAAAAGCGCACAACCTTGCTGCTTTTCGATAATACAGCAAGGTTAAATTTTATATTATCTGTAATTGGATTTTTGTTTGATATAATTATACATTTGCGCGGTCTGGCCGATTTGTCGACAGTCTGAGGCGGGATGTCTCCCGCCTACAAGATTACTTTTATTCCTTGATCCCTGTTGCAAGTCCTCCCGCTATTGTTGCGGACAATGTTTCGGTAAGCTCGCTCATAGGCTTATCGAATTTGTTAGAAATATAGTCACGACACATGGATATGTATCCGCCTACAAAGAATCTGATATTGGTAATAAACAGTTCCCTGTCCTCAAACAGTCCGGCAGAGTCAGCATCAGAGACAAACTTCTCTATGACCGTTTCCTTTATTCTGTCAAGCCAGCCTGCGGACGGATGCCGCTCAAACATAAGTCTTACAAAGCTCTTGCGCTCCTCGATCAATCCCGATACTACACCGAGTATCGGTTTCGGATCTTGTATGAGCCCCTTAGGATCAAGTCCGTTGATGTTTTCAAAAAGCTCATCCACAAGCTTTTGCTCTAAAAGCTTATGCACATCCTCCGGACATCCAAAGTGCGCATAGAACGTGCTGCGGTTAAGTCCCGCGCGCGTAACTATTGCTGTCACGGTTATTCGCTCCGCCGGCAGCTCCTCCAAAAGACTCACATAAGCGTCCGTAAGCATATTGACCGATCTTATCGCATTTTTATTGCGTTTCTTTTCCATCACGAATTATTTCCTCCTGCACAGTCTCCTCTTGCTCATTTTCGCTTAGCGCCTCATTTGTTTCTGCTAACGCAGGCGGTGTGTTCAGCTTTTCAGCAACACCCTTAAGAGCGTTAAGAAGCCTTCTTTCCTTTATCCTGTTGCGAAGAAGATATACAACTCCCGCAACAAAAAGCATAAACATGATCATTATGATGTAAGGCATCAAACTTCTTTTAGCACGAACAAGCACAAAACGTTCCGCACCGTTGGGATCAAATATCATATAGCTTCCGTCTATTTCGCTTTCCGCGATCACGACAGAGTTTTCTGTTATAAGCCCCACACGCATACGTCTGTTATTCTTCGGCAGGCGAACACGCACCTTCATCTCTCCGTCATATTTCTCGTCATTCTGCATCACCATCAGCGCATATCCGGCAGTCGCTGTATACTTTTTGTCAGCGATCACCGCGTCCGGATTAAACTCTTCAACAATAAGCTCGGCGCTCGGATCAAAATCTCCCTCAACAAGTATCTGCGGCGGCTCTCCGCCATAGCTTAATGTTGTTTTGGACTTATTATATACGGCTGTGAATTTGGTGTTCCTTATTATCTCCGCTTTTACATCCTTATCCCAAACGCCATACTGTCCGTTCTGCTTGGGGATCTCGGGCACATCCGATGAGGGTATCTTCTCTCCGTAATCAAGCTTCATCATCTTTATCGGTTCATCATTTACGATAAATGACACAGTAAATCGGAACAGCGCATGCGCCGATGACTTTGCTTTAAGCACATCAGGTATACTCTTTGCCGTATTCTCAGTAAAAGCCCTGAGCTGCGGCATATACAGATCGCCCGAACTGCCGGTCCAGTATCTTTCCTCAAGCCCTGCCAGCTCCGGCGAGATCTCACCGTCAACAGCAAGTGCCTCTTTTTTCACAGATTGCGCCCTGTCGCTGTAATCCACGCCGTTTATGCCGCCAAGCTTTTCCTTAAGGAAATAGTTGTGCTCAACTTTCCCTGACACCGTCCCGGCGATCGCTCCGCGCCTCTCACCGTCTGATGAAGTTCTTGATAACGAATACGTTTCAGATATATTCTTTCCATAGCCGGCAATGCCGCCTATGTCGCTTTCCGCATCGGTATCACCGGTATTTATACAACGCATGATTTCATTCAGATTATAACCTGATATACCGCCTGCATAGCTGCCGTCAGTCACCACAATGTTACCGCTGTTGATGCTATCCTTTATCTTTCCCAAATCGCTGAATCCGGTTATACCGCCTGCCGATGTATTCTTCGCAAGCACATCTCCCTCGTTTATGCAAGCGCTTATAACGGATTTTATTGCAGTGGAAGGATTAAGCGAAAATTCTTTGCCATCCGAATTTATATTGCTAAAGCTGCCGCCGGCACTTACACCGAAGCCTACCCCGCCGCTTATACCGCCAACATCACTGCTGCCCGCAACAGAAGCTTCATTGACGCTGTATTTAACCACTGCCATCTCATACTTCTCACCGCATACCTCACGCTCAAGCGGTATATCTACATCATGTATGTCAAGATCAAGAAGCCTGTCGAGCGTTGTCTTATCCTTGTCCTCCGCCGCGTGCGCAATCGTAAAAAAGCTGTTCATTGCAGATTCCGGATCGGCAGTTACTACAGGCAGAGCAGTGGCAACGGGTCTGATGGTCGGAAGAAGATTACCAAGCTCATCCTCCAGTGCTTTCTTCAGCTCTTCAAGCTTGCTTTTACGCTCTGATACATCAGTTATGATCTCGGAAAACCATTTATTTATCTTGATATACGGATCAAGCAACCCATCGGAGTTCTCATTCACCTTTTTAAGTATCCTGCCGAGCTGCGTGTCCGTATCCTCGAGCATATCCACCCTTATAGTCGGCACCTTCATCGTGGAAATATTGTCCATCGCTTTTGCGGTTGAGTCGAGCGCTTCATTAAGCCCGTCTAAGGTATCATATATCTTATCGCGGCGCTCACCGTCGCTCATATCGTCATTTACAGTTCCCAAAAGCTCTGAAAGCTCATCATTACTTGACCTGAAGCTGTCGGAAAGCTCTGCGGTGGTGTCACTCATTGTTTTTGCGGTGTTTCTCGCCTCAACAAGAAAATCCCTGACCTCATCGGAGCTTGTCGAAAGATCACCCTCCGCTCTCGCTATACTGTCAGCTATACTTTCAAGGCTGTTCCCGTTTGCTATCTTGCTGTTTACGGTATCATTAAGGTCTGTAAGACTATCGGTAAGCACGCTGAAATTATCGTTCGCATCGCTTATTGCGTCGGTTATATCGTTAATGCCCAATACATCCTTCAATCGGTTGTCAAAATCGTCCAGATCATCCTTTATATTCTGTCTGTTTCCGTCGATACGGTCCTGGATATTGTCAAGATCCTTGCGTATCTTTTCCTTTTCCTCGTCTATGCGCTCGCTTATCTCATCAGGGTTATAGGTTATGTTTGTATATGGCTCAAAATTACCGGCTATGCCGCCAACACGTTTTTTGCCATACACCGCGCCGCGGTTGCGGCACTCGCTTATATGCCCGCTCTGCGCGCCGCATATTCCGCCTGTTGCCGAGCCGGTGTTCTTATATCCGATAACGCCTTCATTTATACACGCTTCAATAACACCATCCGACATACCGGCTATGCCACCTGTTGAATACATCCCTTCCACAGCGTTATCGTTTATCCTGCCTGTGTTTGTGCACCACTTTATAACGCCGTTGTTCTTTCCGGCTATACCGCCTATATTTTCATCGCCTTTTACAGAGGCCATGTTTGTGCAGCCCTCTATCCTGCCCTCATTTACACCCGCTATACCGCCGACATTTTTATCGAGCTCCGCGCTGCCCTCAAAGCTGCAGCCCGTAATACTGCCCTTGTTAACACCCGCTATGCCGCCAATATTATAAACGCCCGTATCGGTAATAAACCTATCTACTACCGCTCCGGCTTCACCGCTTATATCATCTATTATGTCAAGCAGCTTTTCTGTGTTGACCTTAGTTCCGGACTTTTCTTTTTTCTCGCCCTCTGTGAGCTTGCCGGAAAGCTTGACGTCCTTTATAACGCCGCTATCACCGACTGTGCCTATAAAGCCGCGCTCCGGATTTGTTGCTTTCAGCGTAAATCCGGTTATCTTATGTCCACCGCCCTCAAAAGTACCGCTGAAAAAAGGTATAAACGTAAAGTCCGCGGTAGAAAGGTCTATATCAGCATCTATTACAACCGTTTTTCCAACGGAGTAGCTGTCTATGACACACTTCTCCGCAAGCTCCTTCATATCTGCCGCGTTGCGCACATAGATATATGTACCATCAGCAAATGCGCACGGCGCGGCAATGCCCAAAAGCACAGCCGCCGCCATGGCAAATGCCATAAATCTATTTGATTTCATCTCTATCATTCCTTATAACTCAAAATATGTTCTATCAATAAATTTGTCGCACAGTATGAGTATCTGCGGCAGTACAAGCATTACGAGTATCATTGATATTATAGTACCGCGACCAAGCGCGATACCGACCGAGGATATTACCGCATCAGTCGACATAAAGCCAATCAAAAGTCCTGCCATCGACAGTATCGAGCCTGATGTTATTATCGTCGGAAATGCCTCGTCAACAGCGCGCATTGCAGCAAGCTTATGGTCCATCCCTCTCTTTAATGCTTCATAGCGGTTGGCGATAACAATAGCATAATCTATAGTAGCGCCCATCTGTATTGAGGAAACAACGAGGTAGCTCAGGAAATACAGCTTCTGATGCATTAGCACTGGGAACGAGAAGTTTATCCAGATACTACCCTGTATCGTCATTACAAGCAAGATCGGCAGACCGACAGATCGGAAGGTGAACAGTAGTATCACAAACACGAACATTATCGTGAGCAAGCTGATCTTTTTGTTGTCGTTGCCGAAGGATGAATACAGGTCGTAGCTTGCGGTAGTATTCGAGGATATAACGAACTCATCCGGCTCATAGTATTCCGCAATTATCTTGCGTACATCATCAAGGAATTTATAGCTATCCTGTCCTTCGACCTCACCCTTGTACTCAAATACAAGCCGTGAATGATCCTTGCCTTCAAGCTGTTTTTTCGCGTCCTCAAGATCGTCATAGACCTCGTTGAAGTCATCTGTCATTTCACTGTCAAAGCTGATTACCTCCCTATCCATCTCTTCTTTGACAAACTCTACTATATCTATAAGTGTGAGCCTGCATTTATCAACATCATTAAAGATCGCGCCGTACTCCTCGTTTTTCAGTCCGTACACCTGATACATAAGACAGATAGTGTCATAATCCATATCTACAAACTCTGAGACCTCACGCGGAGTCAGCTTTTCTGTGAGCGTGTGCTCATATCCGTTCTGTTCAACCGTTACATTCGCAAGCCCCAAAGCGTCCGTGACCCTGTCAAGCTCACCAACGCGGCGCAGCACCTCGGCCTCGCTGTCATAGTCACCCTTTGGCAAGACAACAGCCATCATGGAGCTTACGCCGAACATTTCATTTATCTTATCCTTTGCCCGCGTATCCTCGTTAGGGATAGTCGCACGAGCGCTGTCGGTATCAAAGCCGTACTCTGTAAAACTGCCAATCACCGCGCCGGCAATGGAAATTATGATAAATATTGCCGGCACCACATGCCTTGTATTAACTACAAGTTTTCCCAATGCAGCGACCGATGGCACGAATGACTTATGCTTTGTCTTTTCTATAAGCCCGCTCATTTGCAGCAATATTCCCGGCATCAGCAGGAACACGGTTATAAGACTGAATATAATACCCTTTGCAAGGATACGTCCCATATCCAGTCCGATTTTCAGCTGCATAAGCGTGAGCGCAAGAAGACCGGATATGGTCGTGAGACTTGATGAGCTTATCTCTACTATCGCCTTTGACAGCGCCACGACTATCGCCTGATGCACGTCACCCGGATAGTTTTCCTTTTCCTCGGAAAACCTGTGTACAAGAATGATCGCATAATCTATCGCAAGCGCAAGCTGAAGGACTACAGCTATGGATTTTGTAATAAAAGACACATCTCCAAACAGGTAGTTTGTGCCTGTATTAAGAATTGCCGCGACTACGAATACGATCACCAAAACCAGTATCTCGGCGTATGTCTGAGATGTGAACAACAACACAAGCAAAATAATGACCGCCGCCACCGCAAGGATGCCTACCATCTGATGGTCAAGCTCTTCGGCGTTTTTCTTTTCCGAGCCGACACTTGTTGATATATACACATCATAAGCCGCAAGCTCTTCCTCGATCTTGTTCTTCGCGGCGATGCTCTCGTCTGTCTCTCCGTCATCGTTAAATGTGACCTTTAATAGCGCGGCTGAGTCCTTATAATGCTCCTCATCGTTCTCAAATTCTACATCCTTTATGTTGTCTATGCCGCGTATCTGGTCGGCAAGCTTCTCTCCGTTTTCGTATGTGATATTCGTTACCATGACCTTCGCCGTGCCGTAGGTCAGAAACTCCTCATCCATTATATCGAGCCCGCGCCGCGTTTCCGTGGATTCCGGCAGATACTCTGTAATATCGTTTATAACATGCATCTTAGACATTCCTGATATCGAGAATGCCAGAGCTGCAATAAAAATCATATATATAATATTCCGCTTATCGACTATAATCGAGGCAAGCTTGATCATAAAGCTGTTTTGTTTCTCCATCGCCTTGTCCTCTTTCCGACACATGTTTGATTTCCTACATATTTTACGTTATTATTTTTTAAAAATCAACCCTTAATTTTTACTCAAATGTCTGTTTTCCGACACTTTTGTGTGTTTTGACGCAAAAAAAATAAGAGTATGGCATATTTCAGTTTGTCGGGATAGTTAGCGGGAGGCGCAGCCTGAAATTCATCAAATAATTCCGGCAGCGCCGGTTTGATGCGCGTTCTGTCAAAGCTATAGCAATGCTTATGGGAGGTTTGGGGAAGTGTGTCACGCGAATGCGCATTTGCCTTTTATGTACAGTGGACATAATGATAAAACCGTATGTTTACAATACAACAACAAAAACGATACGATTTATGTTAAAACTATAGCAGCTGTACATAAAAGCCGTCTAAGCAATGAGTGAGACACACTTACCCAAGCCCTTGAGCATTTAGACAGCCGCAAACACCAAAGCGCAGAGCGCAGCAAACCGGCGCGATATCTGCAACACATATATTATGCCGTATGTCACAGAGGGGGGCGCGGGGGGATGAAATCCCCCCGACAAACTGAAATTTATTTCTCCACCGTAACCTTCACCGCATCCGCCACGGGCTGCATATCCTCCGCTGTCCAGAGGAAGGACTTAAATGTATCGCCCGCCGCTACCGCAAGCTCCGCTGATGCGGTCTTTTTCTCGTCGGGCTTGAAGCTGACCGTGCTTACCTCCGACAAAATTCCGCTGCCGTCATATTTTACGAGCATACCCATAAGCTCCGTAGCCTCGTCGGTGTTCGCGGTAAATACCGCCGTTGCCTTGCCGTCCGCTGCCGCAAGCTCGTTTTTATACGGCTCTCTGAGCTCCACGAGCACGCCGTCCTTCGGTGCTTTAAGCGCAAAGCTTTTGCCGTTCGCCGTTATATTCAGCATGCCATCCGCCGGATAGTCCGCAGACGCGATATAGTCACCAAAGCGGTCTGCTGTTGCCGCAAGCTCTTTACCGTTTACGGTAAGCACTACCGCGCTGCCCGGCTCCGCCTTGCCTGTAATCAGCAGCTTGTCGGTCGCATTTGTGTTATACTTCATCGCAAGCTGCGCCGGCAATGCCCTGCCTTTAAAATCGAATATTGTTGAATTGGTTATAACATTGCCCTGCTTATAGTCTCCGTTTTCCTGTATCGCCCAACCGACATTATCTGTTATCATCACCGGATCCCAGTAGGAAACGCCTATGCATCGTCCGCCGGAAACCGCCTTCAGCTTATTGTAAAGCTCTGTGAGGAACGCTCTTTGTCCGTTCACGGTTTCGCCGTAAATTTCCTGATAATATCCGTTGTTCTGAAGCTGACCCTCGTATCCGTCAGAACGCTTCTCGGCAAAGTTATAGCCGCTTTCCATTATCATTACGTCCTTGCCGAGCTCGGTCACGCATTTATTGAACTCCGTTACAACATTATCTATACTGATATCCGCGTTATAATACGGATAATACGATACCGCCATTACGTCATAATCGGCTCTTTTAAGCAGATATTGGAATGCGGTCGAATCCCAATTCTCGTTCAGCCAATCAAACACGTTGCCGCCTTTATCGGTATGGATGACTACCTTTGCGCTCGGCGCAGTCTCGCGCACCGCCCTCGCGCCTGCGTTTACAAACCTGAGCAGCCACGGTTTGTCATAATAAAGCTCGCCCTTGTAGTTGTCCTTTTTTGCATCGCCAAAGAACATACCGCACTGCATCTCGTTCCCAATAGATACAAAATCGGGACACGTCCCCTGCGCTATGAGCTTTTGCATTATATCCTTTGTATACTCATATACCTTGTTTTCCAGATACTCGTACTTTTTTGTGCCGGTCAGACTCTGTGCCGCTATCTCCTCAGCCCATTCGTGCGGGATAAACTGTTTGTCACCGTCTACCCAATAATCGGAGTATGCGAACGTGAACTCTATCTGCATACCCTTTGCTTTTGCGCGGCGGGCAAGCTCTAAACAGTCATCTACAGTCTGATAGCTTTCCGGCAGATAATATGTGCCGTCGCCGTGTCCCTTTCCGGGGTCGTTCAAAACTCTTATTCTCGCAAGGTTAAAGCCGTTTTCCGCCATGATCTGGAGCGCGTCCCCCTCCGTGCCGTCCGCACGGTAGAATTTGCCGCCCATATCCTCTATGTATGTGAGCTTTGATATCTCACCGCCTTTTAGGAACGGCACGCGCGTTGCTGTATCTACACTCTTTGTAAGCGTAAAATTATCTGCCGACACGGCGGCGTCCCCATCCTTATAAACACCGATAACGCATTTACCGTCCTCAACGATTATGCCGGGGACTGTGACCGTCTGCGGTATGGTGCTTTGCGGTATGGCAGTGGATGCCATTGTATGTCCGGCAGTCTTTGCATAAATATAGTAAACGCCGTTTATATCACTTGTCGCCGCCTCTGCCGTTAGAGTATATGTGCCGTTCGGCAGCTCTATGCAAGCTTCTCGATTGTTTCCGGTTTCAATAAGCTCCAAATCCTTTATGTAGTTATCCGCCGCACTGATCGTACTCATACTGATGAACGATATCGCAAGCGCTGCGATTGCTGCTGTTATATGCTTCACTTTACCCTCTCCTTAGTTTATTACATATATATTATATAAAACCGCCGAATAATTGTCAACACAAAATTTAGTGTGTATTTCTTCTTTTTTTTAATATATACACAAGATTCCAATAATAAACATTGACTATATGTTAAAAATATGGTATTATATACTATTAAGAGGTAAACGTATAATTATTGTTACACATGCCTCTATAGCTCATTATGATAGGAGTTGGCAAATATGCGTCAGGTGCAATTTGAGTATAGGGAAGATACTATTAAGCGCGAACTAAAGAAAATAGCGCAGTGGAGCAAAAAATCCATGGTGTCAAAGATAGTATTCGATATTTATACAACGCTGATCGACGGCGAAAAGGTCAAAAGTATAACAACCGTTATTGATGATATGCTGCCTGGCGCAATATATCGCGGCTGCACAACAAACGGCAATATCGTCCACGGAAATCTGTCCGTAGACAGTACGAGCATTATATGTACTATATTTGAGTATCCTGATACAAAGGTAGACGTGCGTCAATATAAATTTGATCCTACGACCGAAAAAAGCGTGCTGAAGGACCTCAAAGCATACGTTGCGGAGAACCAATGGGTAAAAGCGATAGAGATGCTGGTTACGATACGCGGAATGTCCATGACCGAATTCTGCGATGATCTGAGTGAGCTGCCTGAGCATATAAAGATATACGGCGGCGGTGCCTTGAGCGCCGATCTTAATAACAACACCGCCTGCGTGTTCTCAAGTAAAGGAGATTTTTCGGATGAATCTCTTGTATGTCTTTTCCTTGGCGGCAGTGATTTTGATATTATCACCACACACATAACCGGCTGGAAACCGCTCGGACGCGAGCTTCACGTTACAAAGGCAGACGGGAGACTTTTGCAGGAGCTTGACGGCAAGCCGGCATACGATACATATTATCATTTTCTGAAAATAAAAAACGACGAGCACTTTTTTGAGAATACCTTGGAGTTCCCATTCTTATATAGGCATAACGGGCTTGATATTCTACGCGCGCCTACGGCCTGCACACCGGAGGGCTCACTGCTCATGACTGCGGACATGAAGGAGAATGTTTCGGCAAGGATAGCGTATGGCGACCCACGCACAATCCTTGACAGCATAAAGAAAAGCTGTGTTGAGCTGAAAAAATTCCAGCCGGAATCCATACATATCTATTCCTGCGCGGCGCGGCGCACCTTCTGGGGCAAAGAGATTTACAAGGAGACTCAGCCGATGCAGTCGATGGCGCAGACCTCCGGCTTTTATACCTCCGGCGAATTTTTGAGAACAGGCAAATATGTCGATTTGCACAACGTCACGCTTGTAGTCGGAGCAATGCGCGAGGGAACCCCTAATGAGCACAAGTCTACTGAATATGAATTCGAACGGGAAGAGATCACAGGAAATGTATCCATGATAAACAGGCTCGCGAGCTTTATCGAGGCTGCTACCGAAGAATTGGAGATCATGGCGATCACGGACGGATTGACAGGCTTATATAACCGCAAGGAGATACAGCGCAGAATATCCGAGGACATGGTCAATCACCCTGATTCAGTCGCACTTATTATGATAGACGCGGATAACTTCAAAAAGATTAACGACGTTCACGGTCACAATGTAGGTGACGAAGTGTTAAAGGGGCTTTCTCGCTCCATATCGCATGAACTTTCCGCATCCGGTGCCGATGCAGACGCCGGCAGGTGGGGCGGCGAGGAATTCATGATCCGAGTGGTAGGCTGCAAAAGGGACGCTGTAGCAGAGCTTGCGGAAAAGATACGTATCAGCTTTGCAAATACAGAGTTTGCCGAAGCAGGGCATCAGACTATCAGCCTCGGTATTGCATACGCAAAACATAATGAAACAGTAGATGCGCTGTGTGTACGCGTAGATGACGCGCTGTATGAGGCAAAGCATACAGGCAAAAACAGAGTGTGTATATGTGAATAACTATACCAAAAAAAAGCAGGATCGCTCGGCAGCTTGCCGGATGATCCTGCTTTTCAGTTTATTTTCTTTCCGCCAATACCTCTTCAAACTTCACGCCGTAGCCGTGTGTTTCGTCCGGCATGGTTTTCTTTATACAATTAACGATGAACTCGCATGCCTCACCAAGCAATTCCGTGAGCGGCTCACCCTTGAGATATCCTGCAATGGCCACACTTGAAAAAATATCACCTGTGCCGTGGTAGCTGCGCGGCTGATATTCAGCGAAGTATTCGTCAAACTTTGCCGTTGATTTTGTATAAGCCACCGCACCTATCTTATCGGCCGTATAGCTTACACCAGTGAGAACCGTAGTCTCGGGACCTATCTCGGAAAGCTTTATAAGAAGATCATGTATCTCATGCTCAGTGTAGCTCTCCTTATACGGCACATCCAAAAGGAACGATGCCTCTGTGATATTCGGCAAAATAAGATCCGCCTCACGCACTATGGTGCGCATTCCGTCAATTATATCCTCAGAGAGCGCCGGATATAGTTTGCCGTGATCTGCCATAGCCGGATCGACAATAAGCTTGCCGCCTTCAGCTAAAAGCTTTTTCTTCATGTCCTGTACCATCTCAAACTGCCTGGCATCACCTATGTAACCGGTATAGATCGCATCAAATTTAATGCCCTCCTCTATCCAGTGGTTTATTATCTTGGGCATCTCATCCGTAAGGTCATGAACGGTAAAATTCTTAAACCCTCCCGTGTGTGTGCTGAGTATTCCCGACGGAAGAATTGCCGTCTCGATACCATAAGCCGAAAGCACCGGCAACGACACCGTAAGCGAGCACTGTCCATAGCAGGATATATCCTGCAAAGATACTATTTTCATGTTATATTTCCTCCTTTCTTTTAACAAAACAGCCCGCAAAAAACATTTCGCAGGCTGTGTTGTTTACATTTAATGCTTACTTGCTCAAGTTCGCGATGAGCTTATCAAGCTCATCTGCCATCTCCTGCGGGAGCTGGTCACCGAACTGCGCAAAATACTTCTTGATACCTGTATCCGGATCATCAACATCCTTCATCCACTCTTCATTGTCTATTGTAAGAAGAGCCTTGAGCTGATCACGGGTCATATCAAGACCTGTTATGTCGATATCCTCCGCCTTCGGAACATAGCCTATAGCTACCTCGTCTGCATCTACCTTACCATCGCAGCGGTCAAGTATCCACAGAAGAACACGCATATTGTCGCCAAAGCCCGGCCACAGGAAGTTACCGTCGTCGTCCTTTCTGAACCAGTTAACGTGGAATATCTTCGGAGCCTTGTCACCGAGCTTCTTGCCCATTTCGAGCCAATGACCCCAATACTGAGCCATATTATATCCTACGAACGGCTTCATAGCCATCGGATCACGGCGGACAACACCTACAGCGCCTGCTGCTGCTGCCGTTGTCTCTGATGCCATGATAGCTCCTACAAATGTGCCATGCTGCCAGTCTCTTGACTGATAAACCAGCGGAGCGCACTTTGCTCGTCTGCCGCCGAATACGATCGCCGATACCGGCACGCCCAGCGGATCCTCAAACTTATCCGAGATACACGGACAGTTCTTAGCCGGCGCGGTAAAGCGTGAGTTGGGATGTGCGAGCTTTCCGCCCTTTGCGATATACTCAGGGCCGTTCACCTTCTTACCCGTCCACTCTGTAGCGTCTACCGGCGGGTTATTGTCAAGACCTTCCCACCAAACAGTATTATCCTCATTATTAAGCGCAACATTTGTAAAAATAGTGCCCTTCTTTGTAGACTCAAGAGCGTTAAAGTTCGTCTTGGGTGATGTTCCGGGAGCTACGCCAAAGAATCCGGCCTCAGGATTGATAGCATAAAGTCTGCCGTCCGGACCGATATTGAGCCACGAAATATCATCGCCCACTGTCCATACCTTGTATCCCTTCTCCTTAAGATACTCCGGCGGAATAAGCATTGCAAGGTTAGTCTTACCGCATGCTGATGGGAAAGCAGCGCATATATACTTTACCTCACCTTGAGGATTTTCAAGACCGAGTATGAGCATGTGCTCTGCCATCCAACCCTGATTTCTGCCAAGATATGATGCTATTCTTAGCGCAAAACACTTCTTGCCGAGAAGCACGTTGCCGCCATAAGCCGAATTTATTGACCATATTGTGTTGTCCTGCGGGAACTGAACAATATATCTGTCGTCCGGGTTAACGTCCTTCTTTGCATGGAGACACTTAACGAATTCGGCCTCCGGATCGTCACCGAGCTGAGCCATTACAGCATCGCCTATTCTTGTCATAATAGCCATGTTCAATACGACATATATTGAATCTGTAAGCTCAATACCTATCTTTGAGAAAGGTGATCCTACCGGACCCATTGAATACGGGATAACATACATCTCCCTGCCTTCCATTGAGCCGTTATAGAGCGCCTTAAGCTTTGCGTACATCTCATCCGGTGCCATCCAGTTGTTTATCGGACCTGCCTCCACCTCTGTCGGCGTGCAGATAAATGTTCTGTCCTCAACGCGCGCAACATCATTCTCCGCTGTTCTGTGATAGTAACAACCGGGAAGCTTTTCCTCATTAAGCTTTATCATCTCTCCTGTTGAGACAGCCTCCGCTCTTAATGCTTCAAGCTGTGCTTCATCACCTGTTATCCATGTGATCTTTGCCGGTCTGCACATTGCAGCCATTTCATCGATCCATGCAAGCACTGTCTTATTCTGTGTCATGTGTTTCTTTCCTCCTACCTACTGGATTTGAAGCGGATTTACGTATAAATCCACATATTTTGTATACTATATCATATAAAAAGCATTTTGAAAAGTAAATTCAAAAAAAATTCATATTTTTCGTGAGTTAAATCAAAAATATAAAAAAAATACTTTTTCTTTAATAAAAAATGCACAATTAAAAAAAAATTTAAAAAAAGTGTTGACAAATAACCTATGTTTTGCTATAATATTCTTTGTCGTTGACACAAATACATGGGAGTTTAGCTCAGCTGGGAGAGCATCTGCCTTACAAGCAGAGGGTCACAGGTTCGAGCCCTGTAACTCCCACCATCATATTTGTGCCATCAACACGGTCCGGTAGTTCAGTTGGTTAGAACGCCAGCCTGTCACGCTGGAGGTCGTGAGTTCGAGCCTCATCCGGATCGCCATTTGCTTCTGTAGCTCAGTCGGTAGAGCAAGGGACTGAAAATCCCTGTGTCGGCGGTTCGATTCCACCCGGAAGCACCATAATAGTTCATCAGCTTTGCTGATGAATTGTTTGCGGGAGTGGCTCAGTGGTAGAGCGTCACCTTGCCAAGGTGAACGTCGCGAGTTCGAATCTCGTCTTCCGCTCCATTGCAAAAGACGCTGAAGTTCGGCGTCTTTTTCAAACCGGTGGCATAGCCAAGTGGTAAGGCACGGGTCTGCAAAACCCTTATCCCCCGGTTCAAATCCGGGTGCCACCTCCATAAAGTGTTGCGGCTTAATGTTGTGTATTAGGTCGTGGCACTTTTTTTCTGACACGGCAAATTAGCGTCGCATCTGGCGCGTTTCTTTGATGTGTCAGACCGGCACTTTTTATATAATATGATAAATAAAAGCTATGAAATTTATAAAAAAACTAATACGAAGATTATTCTTCCTTATATTAATACTTGCAGTGGCGATAGTCGCACTGAACGCAAAAACCCGCATCGTTCGAAACATCGGCACATATCTGCCCATGATAGATAACGAAAAGTCCGAGCTGATACGCAAGCTTTCCGACAGAGTTAACGAATTTGTCTATGGCATTCCCTCACCGCAGGAATTCCTGGCGGCAATACAGCACACGGACCTGCCTATCGATCCGAACGACATCGCGGCAAACAGCTATTATTCCAGTGACAGTATGCTCAATTTCTGTAACACGGACAATATTTCTGTTGCGATATCAGGCGCTGAAGCAGACATTTACGGGATAACAAACGAACCGAACTCAAAGTATCTCGTTTACCGCTTTCTCGACAGCGAGGGAAATGTGCTTGATCAATTTTCCGATGTATGCGATACCGAGGGTAAGTTCAGAAAGATCGTTGCAATACCTTACGGCGCGGCGCAGCTTGCGATATTCACCGGTCCTGAACAATACGGCAGTTATATGAGCATGGTATATAACTACCTCCCGCTTACACAGAACACGGATCTGAGCTGGAGCATTCCGAACTCGCCCGTTTATGATCACAACCTTTCCGAATACGGCAAGGAGCGTTCGCTGAGCCAAGCGCTTAAAAATACATACGATATATGCAGCACCGACAGCAGCGTTATATCACTCGCAAACTCCATAACCGAGGGTTGCGATGGCAATTACTCTAAAATACTTGCCATCCACGACTGGATATGTCAGAACATATATTACGATTCAGACAGCGTAAGATCCTCCGGTCTTAACGACGCGGCTTATGTCGCAACGGATGTTATAGGCGGGCGAAAAGCTGTATGCTTAGGTTATTCCAATCTTTTCGCAGCGATGTGCCGCGCGCTCTCAATACCCTGTAATGTGGTTACAGGCTATGCCATAGGCATTGACGGCTACGACAGCACCTGGAGCGAGGTTAATATAAACACGACCGAACCTAACCACGCATGGAACGAGGTTTACCTTGACGACAGAAGGATCATAGTAGACACAACATGGGACACGCAGAATAAAATAGAAAACGGCATCGCCGAGCAGGGCAGGAATATCTCTCACCTGTACTTTGATGCGAATATCAAATTCTTTTCAGAGAACCACAAAATAATTGAATATGGAAAATAATTTTACCGAACGTATGTTTGACAAACCGAAAATTTTGTGATATAATCATATCAAGGAGAGTGATCTATATGACAAAACTGACGGATAAGGATTATCAGATACTTGATTTTGTATATAAATATATAAAAGAAAACGGCTTTCCGCCTACGGTCCGCGAGATCTGCGCCGAGGTGGGGCTCAGCTCGCCCGCGACTGTGCACGCGAGACTCGGCAAGCTTGAAGCGTCAGGCTTTATTGAGCGGTCTTCAACCAAAAACCGCACCATGCGCATAATAAATTATGTGCCGGATAACGAGTCTGATAACGGGGTTGAGCACGAGGAATACATGCATGTGCCGGTGTACGGTAAAATAACCGCCGGCATGCCGATAACAGCAGTAGAGCAGCTTGAGAGCTACTTCCCCATACCCCTGTCACATGCGCACAATAAGGATATATTCATGCTGCACGTCACAGGTGAATCGATGGTGAACGCCGCGATACTTGACGGTGACTATATCATTGTCGAAAAGCAGAACACCGCGCGCAACGGTGATATTGTCGTAGCGCTTGTAGACGGAACCGACGCGACCGTAAAGACCTTTTATAAAGAAAAAGGACATTATCGACTCCAGCCGGAAAACGACTACATGGAGCCGATAATCTCAAATAATGTTGAGATAATGGGCAAGGTCGTGGGAGTGTACAGAATGTTCTGATAAAACATGAGGCTGTAGCAAAATGCAACAGCCGACAAAGGGGCTGATTGGCTTTTGATGCAGAATGGACGAAACGAAGTATCATGTGGCAAAACCGCATGATACCTTGCCCGAAGGCGTACGATGGTACGTCGAGTGGTGAGTTTCGT
>JAFRDB010000106.1 GCA_017404065.1 Clostridia bacterium | reverse complement strand
GCTTGCGAGGCGGGTTGGGGTACGGCAGAGATAGATTTCATCTAAAACCGTTAATTTATCTTATTTTTTAGCGTCGTTAACCCCAATCCGACCTTTTCAAGCAAAGCTTGAAAAGCCCACCTTGCCCCGGGGCAAGGACAGACTGCGCCTCCCACTAATTCCCCTACAAACTGAAATTTACGGTTTTAATCACAAATAATTTACTCATTCAAAATTCGTGGATATAGCGCGGATTTGTTTTCCCTTCTTTTATCGGCTGTTATTAAGGCTATATCTACTAATTATATAGTGGTTTTTATGTGCTGTTAGCCATATACGCATAAAAAAAACGGCCGTGCACAGTTACACAGCCGTTCTTATGTTATACAGGATAAACCTGATTATCTCTGTCGACAAGAGTATTGTCTACCTTGTCAAGTTGAGCCTCGCGATATTTGAAATATTTTACCGCTACCTGATCGAACAGAGCGTAGGAGAGAACATCCTCCGGCTGGCGGATATATTCCGCACATTCCTTTTTCATGTTTTCCAGCTCCGGCTTCAGGAGGTCTGCCGGACGGCAAGTGATGCGCTCTTCATCACCGATTATCTTCTTAACAAGCTCCGGCTTGATCTCGCCCGGACACTTGCCGTATTCGCCGCGGACGATACCTTTTGTCTCCTTGGATACCATCTTGTAGCGTTCGCCCATAAGCACATTGAGCACTGCCTGTGTGCCGACTATCTGTGATGACGGCGTTACGAGAGGGGGATAACCGAGATCTGCTCTTACGCGCGGCACCTCTTCAAGTACTGCGTCATACGCATCCTCTCTGCCCTGCTGCTTAAGCTGGGAAACGAGGTTTGAGAGCATTCCGCCCGGCACCTGATACTTCAGTATGTTAACATCAACACCCATTACCTTTGTGTTCATCAAACCGCTTGCAATGTATTCCTCGCGCAGCGGCTTGAAGTAGTTGCATATCTCTATCAGCTTGTCAAGGTCAAGACCTGTATCGTACGGTGTTCCCTGCAATGCCGCTACCATCGGCTCTGTAGGCGGCTGCGAGGTTCCCATTGCCATTGGTGACATAGCGCAGTCAATAACGTCTACGCCTGCCTCAACTGCCTTAAGATATACCATTGATGCCTCACCAGATGTATAGTGGGTGTGGAGCTGTATCGGGATTTTTACCGCAGCCTTCATCTTTGATACCAGGTCATAGGTAACATACGGCTTTAAGAGCCCTGCCATATCCTTTATGCAGATCGAGTCTGCGCCCATGCGTTCAAGCTTCTTTGCAAGCTCGACGAACTTCTCATTCGTATGGAACTCCGAGGTCGTGTAGCAGACAGTCGCCTGAACGTGTCCCCTACCTTCCTTTGCGCAGTACTCCTTTGTAGCATTGATAGCGCATTCAAGGTTACGCACGTCATTTAGCGCATCGAATATTCTTAAAATATCTATACCGTTTGCGATGGATGCCTGAACAAAATACTCTACGATGTCATCGGCGTAGTGGCGATAACCTAATATGTTCTGACCTCTGAACAGCATCTGCAAAGGTGTTTTCTTAGCCCTATCCTTAATTTTGCGCAGTCTCTCCCATGGGTCTTCATTAAGAAACCGCAGACAGGAATCGAACGTAGCACCGCCCCATGCTTCGAGTGAATGATAGCCGACATTGTCAAGCTTCTCAACAATAGGCAGCATCTGCGCTGTTGTCATACGCGTAGCGATAAGGCTCTGGTGCGCGTCACGGAGTACTGTCTCGGTGATGCCCACCGGCTTTGGCTGTACTATATTATTTGCCATGATTAATTCTCCTTTTTATTATTGCCCCCTTACTCGCCTCAAACGAGCATTCCCGCGGAGGGGGCGGCCGTATGGGGAAATAATTACATTCCGTTAAACATTGACAGGAATACTCCGGCAGCAACTGCTGAACCGATCACTCCCGCAACGTTCGGACCCATTGCGTGCATGAGCAGGAAGTTAGAAGGGTTTTCCTTTTGTCCTACTGACTGCGATACACGCGCAGCCATCGGCACCGCGCTCACGCCCGCCGAACCGATAAGCGGATTTACCTTGCCCTTTGTGAGCACATACATAAGGTCGCCGAGAAGCAGTCCGCCGCAGGTCGAGAATATGAACGCTACAAGACCGAGCGCAACGATTCCGAGCGTTGATGCGGACAGGAAGCTTGAAGCTGTCGCTGTCGCGCCGACTGTAATGCCGAGGAATATCGTAACGATGTTCATAAGCGCGTTCTGCGCAGTATCTACAAGTCTGTCGCACACCCCTGATTCCTTAAGAAGGTTACCTAACATCAGGCAGCCCACGAGCGATACCGCATCAGGGATGATGAATGCAACAACAAGCGTTACCACTATCGGGAATATTATCTTTTCTGTCTTTGATACGGGTCTCAGCTGATCCATAACAACGCCGCGTGCCTTCTTTGTTGTAAGAAGCTTCATAAACGGCGGCTGGATGATCGGAATCAATGCCATGTATGAATATGCCGCAACGGCTATTGCCGGAAGGAGTGATGGCGCGAGCGATTTTGTAACATATATCGCTGTCGGACCGTCAGCACCGCCTATAATACCTATTGATGCGGCTTCTTTAACGCCCCATGCGATGCTCGGTACGAGTGCGCTTATAACGAGCGCGCCTATGAATGTAAAAAATACACCGAACTGTGCCGCAGCTCCCAGAAGGATACTTTTGGGGTTTGCGATAAGCGGGCCGAAGTCCGTCATACAGCCTATGCCTACAAATATGAGCGGGGGATATATACCGAGCTTAACTCCAAGGTACAGCAGATCCAACAGACCGCCCTCGCGCGCTATCATGCCGACATTTATGTGCCCGTCTATCATATACTGTGTGTCAGTGAACCACTCTGTATGCATCATTATCGCGCTTGAATCCTTTATCATCGGCAGGTTTGAAAGAAGCATACCGAACGCGATTGGGAGCAGCAGAAGCGGCTCATATTTTTTTACTATTGCAAGATATAGCAGCACACAGGCAATGGCGAGCATTATAATGGTTTTTATGGCATCCGGTCCGCCGTTCTGGAAAAGCGCGGCGGCACCTGTGTTGCCTAAAAAGTTTGCAAAACTTTCAATCACTTTCTTGTCACCACTTTCTTAGTTGATAGAAACAAGCACGTCTCCTGTGTTTACGCTGTCGCCTGCTGAGGCATTAACACTTGCGATAACACCGTCAGCGCCCGCGAATATCTCGTTTTCCATTTTCATGGCTTCAAGTACGGCTACGAGCGTGCCGCTTTCCACCTTGTCGCCTACATTTACTTTTATTGAAACTACTGTGCCCGGCATCGGAGCGGTAACCTTCTTTGCGCCCATGCTTCCCGCTGCCTTTGGAGCAGCAGCTTTAGGTGCAGGTGCGGAAACCGGTGCTGCAGCAGGAGCCGGAGCGGCAACCGGTGCCGACAAGGTGCCGCCTACTTCTTCAACATCGACCTCATAAGTCTTGCCGTTTACGGTTATGTTAAACTTTCTCATTTTAATTATTCCTTTCTCAGAATCTGTTATTTATAGTTTCATTCAGTCCTGCTCTGTTCCATGCCGGACGACCGGGTGAAACTCGTCTTATGGACTTAATATTCAGGTTATAGGTCGAGGTGTTAAGACTTGCAGCTATTGCTGCTGTTATAACGGCTATCAGCTCCTCCTCGTTCTCCTCCTCTGCCGCGGGCTGTACTGCCGGGATAGGCTCTGTTACAGCTGCTGCCGGCTCCGCTTTCTTTTCACGGTAGAATATGACCTTGAAAAGGTTTAGCACTATCATCAGTATTATAAGCACCGAGAATACGATACCCATACCGATAACAGCTGTTTCGCCACCGGTAGAGAATGCCTGCGGAAGGGTTATCCCGTGACCTGAAATCAATGCCTGATCCAAATTCATAGCAATATCTCCTTTCATCATTATATAAAGATCAGGTTTGAGATAAAATCGTTCATATCGTGCGTTTGAGCAAGCGAGTCTATACTTTGTGTATGTGAGCTTGCGAAAACGTGCGAGATGGGCGATTTTTGCCAAACCTATACGGGGATGTTGCCGTGCTTCTTCGCCGGTCTCGAATCTCTCTTTGAGCGGAGCATTTCAAGCGCTGCAATGATTCTCGGTCTTGTGGAATCCGGCTCTATAACGTCGTCTACATAGCCGCGTGCTGCTGCCGCAAACGGTGTCGCAAAGCGGTCTCTGTACTCCTGTACCTTTTCTGCTCTTGTGCGGATCGGGTCATCGCTGTACTTTATATCGTTTTTAAATATGATATTTGCGGCACCCTCTGCGCCCATTACTGCGATCTCCGCAGTAG
Source organism: Clostridia bacterium (assembly GCA_017404065.1). GTDB lineage: Bacteria > Bacillota > Clostridia > UBA1381 > UBA1381 > Ornithomonoglobus. The sequence continues at coordinate 60,972 of JAFRDB010000106.1, read as the reverse complement.
GCCATGCCATTACTATATCTGTTGAAAGATGCTTTGAGCTCATCGCGATGTACGCACCGCCGTAAGCCTTTCTTGTGATAACATTGATCTTCGGCACGGTTGCCTCGGAATAAGCATACAAAAGCTTTGCGCCTTTTCTGATTATGCCGCCCTGCTCCTGATCAACTCCGGGGAAGTAACCGGGCGTGTCTGTGAAGGTTATAAGCGGAATGTTGAAGCTGTCGCAGGTGCGTATAAATCGAGCTGCCTTGTCTGATGCGTCTATATCAAGTGAGCCCGCCTTTACCTTAGGTTGGTTTGCAACTATTCCGACGCTCATTCCGTTCATTCTCGCATATCCTACAACGATGTTCTTTGCAAATTCGCTGTGCACCTCAAAGAACTCGCCGTTATCAACGATCTCTGCAATAACTTCCTTTACGTCATACGCCTGGTTGGGGTTATCCGGCACTATTGTCGTGAGCTTTTCCGAAAGACGGTTTATTGCGTCTGTCGGTTCGGTATAAGGCGCTTCCTCAAGATTGTTTGAAGGCAGATAGCTTAAAAGCTTCTTTATATCCTCTATACACTCCTTGTCGGATGCGGCTGTGAAGTGGCATACGCCTGATTTTGCAGCGTGCACCTTGCTGCCGCCCAGATCCTCTGCTGAGACCTCCTCGCCTGTAACCGATTGGATGACCTGCGGACCTGTTATAAACATCTTTGATGTCTTATCCACCATAAATATAAAGTCTGTTATCGCCGGTGAATATACCGCGCCGCCCGCACATGGCCCCATAATAACGCTTATCTGCGGGATAACGCCGCTGTTTACGGTGTTTCTGTAGAATATCTCGCCAAAGCCCGAGAGAGCGTCTATGCCCTCCTGAATGCGAGCGCCGCCCGAATCGTTCATGCCGATTATCGGTGCACCCATCTTGGCCGCCATATCCATTACTTTACATATCTTCTTTGCATGCATTTCACCGAGCGAGCCGCCGACTACCGTAAAGTCCTGTGAATAGACATATACAAGCCGTCCGTCAACAGTGCCGTAGCCTGTTACGACACCCTCACCCGGAGCCTCTACCGCGTCCATACCGAAATCGGTACATCTGTGGCTGACAAAAGCATCTGTCTCAACAAAGCTGCCTGAGTCAAGCAGAGCGTTTATGCGCTCTCGCGCAGTTAGCTTACCCGAATCATGCTGCTTTTTGATCTTTGCTTCGCCGCCGCCTTGTTCGATCTTGTTTCTGCGGAATTGAAGCTCGGTCAGCTTATCAACTGTTCCCATAATTAACCTCCGTCTGTATATATATAGATGATCTAAGATCAAACATCCTAAACCTACCTATTTTATATTATAGCACTTTGTTAAAATTTTTTCAACGCAGTAGTTAAATAGAAAACAAAGTCGTTTTTTATTTTATTTTGTGAAAATTAAACAAGGTAAAAATAAAAAAAAGTGTTGACAAATCGCAGGGGTTCTGCTATAATAGCATTTGTCGTTAAGATATTGCGGAATTGTGTAAGGGTAGCACTAGTGACTCTGACTCACTCTGTTCGGGTTCGAATCCTGATTCCGCAGCCATATAAAGCCGCTGCAGAATGCAGCGGTTTTGTTTTAATTTTGCAGCAAAAGCCCCAAGAATGGATATTCGGGGATCGATGCGCTGAGCACGTGTTATTATGAGAAAAATCGAAAGGGAATTGTTATGGATAAAAAACAAAAGACACAGTCGTTTATGGGCAATGTTATTATGATCCTGTTTGCGCAGATCATGGTAAAGATGCTCGGACTTGTGTACAGAATGGTCATAACCAATATAGACGGCTTCGGTAACAGCGGCAACGGTTTCTATAACGCGGGCTTTCAGGTATATACGGTGCTTTTGGCTATATCCTCTGTTGGTATCCCCAACGCTATAGCGAAGATGGTATCAGAGCGCGCCGCACTTGGCGATTACAAGTCGGCGCACAGGATATTTGTTACCGCGTTCAAGCTGTTTTCGGCAGTTGGACTGATATGCGCGGCGCTTTTGTATATCGGCTCGGAGTTTGTCGCAAAATATGTTGTGAACATGGACGGAGCGCAGTATGTAATGCGCGCCCTTGCGCCGTCGATATTTTTTGTTTGTGTGTCATCTGTAATACGCGGCTATTTCCAGGGACTTAACGATATGCGCGCAACGAGCTTCTCACAGATGCTTGAGCAGGTCTTTAAGTGCGGGCTTACCATTGTTCTTGTTGTGGCTGCTGTCGGGTCTATGCCGGCGTTTATGGCAGTGCTTACAAAACTGACAATGCTATATGATATGGGCAGAGAGAGTGTAACTCCGCCGGAAATACTTGCCGCTTGGGCGAATGCTGCAAGCTCGCTTGCAACGCTTATATCATTTATTTATCTTGTGTTTTTTTATAATAGGCGTAAAAAGGGTATATATGAAAGTATAGGCAGATCGTCAGCGGCAGAGCTTACAACTTCAACGCGCGGATTGATAAAAATGATACTAATGCTCTCTGTACCGATCTCGCTTGCGTCCATAATAACCGCTGTCAATCGTGTTGTCGATCTTGCGACCATAACGCGCGGTATCGAAGCTGCGTTTGCGTCCGGTATACCGGCAAGAGCGGGACAGGCGGCAATAGCGCATCCTACGGCGGCGCAGCTGAATAAGGAGGCTGTATTCCTGTCCGGAATGCTCTCAAAGAGCGACACGATCTTTAATATGCCGCTTGCGCTGAATATTGCGTTTGCAACGGTGCTTGTTCCGTCAATTGCGGGCGCTCTTGCAAAGGGCGATACTGCGGAAGCATCGTCTAAGACGTCGTATTCGTTCCTTATATCCATACTTCTGATACTCCCATGCGCGATCGGATTTATAACGCTTGCGCAGCCTATATATAAAATAATATACCCCGCGACCTCTGACGGCGCAGACCTGCTTGCGATCATGGCGGTGGCTCTGATATTCAGCGCACTTACACAGACGCTTACCGGCGCACTTCAGGGTATAGGTAAGGTGTTCATACCGGCAATAGGTATCCTTGCCGGATGTGTGTGCAAGGTAGCGCTTAATATAGTGCTTATAAGTATGCCGTCTGTAAACATTTACGGCGCGGCGATCTCATCGATCGCGTGTCAGCTTGTGGCGTTTCTTGTGAACTTTATGGTGCTTATACGGTACATACCGTTAAGGATAACTGCCGGGAAGTTTGTGGTGAAGCCGCTCATGTCGGGCGCGGCAATGGGTATTGCGGCGTTCGGTGTATATCGGGCTATGTTTGCGGTGCTTGGCGCTGGCTATGTGAACAATCTTATCGCGTCGGCGGCGGCGATAGCCGTGGCAGCAGTGGTATATTTAGGCTTCGTGCTTCGTCTGCATATTATGAACAGGGATGACATACTGCTCCTGCCGGCGGGCGAGAGGATATATTCGCTGCTCGTAAGGCGGGGGATATATAAGGAAAGTTGAAAGTGAAAAGCGGAATTTGAAAAAGAGATGACGCTCATGCAGTTACGAAGGTGTTGCATGAGCGTCTTTTCAGTATTCCTCCATGTAATAATAGAAATTATCGACTATAATAAAAGCTTACTCTTTTGTTGTTTACCGGATAATAGTTGTTGTTTCGGTATAAGGATATTCTTTTATACTTACTCTGCCGGGAATGTCTACAGTGTCGGTTATATTTCCGTCTGTGTTCGGCCGATCATTTATAATATGGGAAACGGAATCGATGATATCGCCATAATAATAATCTTCAATGAGGTTTACTTATTCATCTCAGTTCTCCGTATATTCAATTATATCTCCTGAACTGTATAGCCGTATAAAGATATCAAATAGAAAATATTGATGATTCATTTTGTACAGAAATTTCTTGACAATGCATTGAAGTTTTGATATTATATAATACGAGGAGATGATATTATGGCACAGACAAATGTAAGCATACGAATGGATGAAGATCTAAAAAGACAGTTTGACAACTTTTGCTCGGATATAGGCATGAGTATGACAACAGCCTTTGTTGTGTTTGCAAAAAAAGCTGTAAGAGAAAGAAGAATACCGTTTGAGATTTCTTCTGATGGTGATCCGTTTTACAGTGCTGCTAACATTGAGAGGCTGAAAAGATCTGTGGCTCAGATGGAAGCGACCGGCGGAACGATCCATGAGGTAAACTTAGATGATTAAGGCGTGGACTGACGAAGCGTGGGAGGATTATACCTATTGGCAGAAGCAGGATAGAAAGACGCTGAACAGAATTAATAATTTGCTGAAGGATATGGATCGTAACGGATATAAGGGTATAGGCAAGCCGGAGCGTCTCACAGGTGATCTTTCTGCATACTGGAGCAGACGTATTGATGAATGCAACAGAATAGTTTATCGCATTGAAAATGATGTTATTAAAAGCGTTCAGTGCGGTTCTCACTACAGAGATAAGTAATATCGTAAAAACAGGGGGCTGGTTTCGGCTCCCTGTTTCATCATATATACTTATATCTTAGCTTCTCTGTTTATTCTGAAATCGACAGAACGTTTCAGGTATTCCAGATAATCCGTCTCCATGCACATTGCCTTGCCTGGCGTATCGGAAAGCTTTGCTACGGGTCTCTCAGATGCTTGCGGTATTCTTGTTTTTATATGAATTTAACACAATACCGCGCAGCTCATCAAATCTCGGCCAGAGGCGCTTATCGGTAAACCGCATCCATGCCTTTATATCTCCGTTTATAAAAAGCTCGCGCAGCTCTGATGCGGATATTTTTATGGACTTTGGAATATACATTTCTGCAATGCCAAGACCGGCAGAGCTGCTAAGCCAATCAAGCCGCCGTTCCTCTTTGCCGGAGATGAATATATCCGCCTGTCTGCCAAATCGCTGCATGACGTTATCAAGGATATAGTCGCCCCATTTTGATGTGTTGCCTACTCCGATATCCGGCAGTGGAAATATGTTTATTCTGTCACCGTAAATGCATTCGATCAGTGATTTCCGCAGCTCATAGCTGAACGGGTTTTTTTCTGTGCCGGATTCCTGCGATGAGCCTATGAACACACCGACATTTGAACACAGCTCCGCTGCCCTGTCTATTATGTCCTGATGGCCGAGATGTAAGGTCTGAAATCTGCCGACAATTATCCCGAGCTTATATGGTTTACTAAACATGTTTAAAATAATTAGATCCTTTCCAAACTTATATATCCGGTACGAATGACGGCATTACCTCCAGCTTAAACCGGTTGATCTTATGCAGCCGGTCTATCCGTGCCTTCTTCTCCGCATCTTCTATCTTTCCTTCGCGTATATATCTGTCAAGCTCCGCGTAGGTAAAGCCGAGGTTATCCTCGTCTGTCTTTCCGCAAAGCCCGTCTGTCGGAACCTTGTCAATGAGAACCTGCGGCAGTCCTAAAAGTCTGCCTATAGCCTTGACCTCTTGGACAGTAAGGTGTGAGCACGGGCTGAAATCCCCTGCGCTGTCGCCATAGCGCGTTGAATAGCCTACCCAGTCCTCTGAAAGATTGCAGGTGTTTGCAACCCTGCCGTTATGACTCTGTGATACCGCATAAAGGGTCGTCATCCTTATCCTCGGCGGGAGATTTGTCATGCTCTGTGTGCCAAGCTCAAACGGTATACTCTTTATCAGCCCCTCGGTCGCATCTTTTATATTTATAACATAGTATCTTATACCGAGATGCTTAACAAGCAGCTCCGCCATATCTATATCCGGCTGCACGCCGTTTGGCATCAGCACGCCTATGACACGATCCTTGCCGAGCGCTTCAACACAGAGCGCGGCAACTACCGAGCTGTCTTTGCCGCCCGAAATACCTACTACGGCATTGCAGCCATTTCCGTTCTTTTCAAAAAAATCACGGATCCATTCGATACAATCTTTTTTTACCTTTTCCGCATCAAACATATCCTTGTTCCTCCATGCAGTTTAAATATTAATATGATATTATCTTAAAATGAGCAAGTTGTCAAGCGTTTTTTACAGATATACAGCGGTAGAAACTATATAAAATTTGAATGTGCTATCATAAGTTGCGCTTGACTATGTATTATTAAGTTGATAAAATTGTATCATAGGGCGGATACAGCACATAATATAACATATACGCAGATGTCCCCAACCTCTGAGGAGGTGGGTTCCATTTCAGGGTTTCAGCGAGAGCTTTAATCTCTCGCTGAAACCCTGAGGAGCTAACGCTCCCTGCGCTGATTGCAATCTGTCGCAAGCTCTGCTCCTTGCAAGCAAAGCAGGAGCGTTGCTTAGATTTAAATGTAAGCTGAATTAAGGAGGTCGTATGCGTCATGGATACAAAAAAAGCAAACAGGGTATCAGTTATAACTATGCTCGTGAATACATTGCTTGCGCTTATGAAGCTCGCGGCGGGGATTTTCGCGCATTCTCAGGCGCTTATTTCTGATGCCGTGCATTCTGTATCAGACATATTTTCTACCGTCATGGTATTGATAGGGATAAACATATCCGCAAAGGAATCCGATGACGATCACCCATACGGTCACGAACGTATAGAGTGTATATTTTCTATCATTCTCGCCGTAACACTGGCTGCAACTGCCGTAGGCATCTGCCGCTCCGCGATTGGGATGCTCCGGCATACCGATACGATAAAAACGCCGGGGATCGCCGCGCTTGCCGCTGCAGCGATATCCATTGCGGTCAAGGAATGGATGTATCATTACACGCGCCGTGCCGCGAAGGATATCGGCTCACAGTCCCTCCTTGCTGATGCGTGGCATCATCGCTCGGATGCGTTTTCGTCTGTTGGTGCGCTCATAGGAGCGGGCGGAGCATATTTGGGTATCGCTGTACTGGAGCCGGTAGCGAGCATCCTTATATCTCTGATGATATGTAAGGCGGCGTATGATATATTTATCGAAGCTGTAAATGACCTGGTCGACCGTTCCTGTGACGAGGATGAGATAGCAGAGCTAAAAAAGATCATTATTGAGACTGACGGAGTTCAGTCTATAGACCTTATCAGGACCCGACGCTTTGGTTCAAAGATATATGTGGATGTGGAGATATCCGAGGATGCAAGCCTCACGCTGTTCAACGCCCATCTCATAGCGGAGAATGTACACCGTCGCGTGGAGGAATCCTTTAAAAACGTAAAGCACTGCATGGTTCATGTAAACCCGACACCCACGGAAGGAGACAGTCCATGAAGCTGCCTTTTCCGTGGATGCCTTAAGAGACTCCTTATATCATTCCCTCAAGCAGATTTTCCGCGGCTATTGCGTAGCCGGAGCGGGTATCGCTTAAGAACACATGCGTGACCGCGCCCGCAAGCTTACCGTTCTGTATGATCGGCGCGCCGCTCATCCCCTGAACGATGCCGCCGGTTTTTTCTATAAGCGCATCATCCGTGATCTTTATTATCATATCCCGCCCGTCATCTCCGGGCAGGATGCGCTTTATTTCTATGCTGTATTCTTTAACGCCTTTGCCGTCAACATCTGCGAGCATAGTCGCTGCGCCGCGGCAAATCGCAGATTTTTCCTCTGTCTCCATTATGATGCCGCTGTGCTTTTCTGCTGTGCCAAACAGTCCGTTTTCGCGGTTCTCCGTTATCGTTCCGAGCACCTCGCCTTCGATCTCACCGGTGATTGCTCCCGGTATACCCATGTGGCTTTTTGTTATAAACAGATTTTCGCTTTCCTGTATAATTCCTCTGCCTACGGGCATAATATTTCCTGTATCGACATCACATATCCCATGACCGAGCGCGGCAAACCTGTTGCCGACATAGCAGGTCACAGTGCCAAAGCCTGCAGTGCTGTCGCGCAGCCAAAGTCCGAGCCTTGCGCCTTCGTCGGTGTCCGCGGGAGCGATATCGAGGGTGCGTTCTCTGTTGCCGCGCTTTAGCGTCAGAGTAATGCATCCGTTGCAGCTGTCTATCGCATCAATGAGCGCTTCGTTAGTATCGGGCGTCATGCCGCCTACCGCGGTTATCACGTCGCCCTTTTCGATATCGTATTCCGCGGCAATATTGCGTTTTGTGCCGTCCCGTTCCGTCAGAACTGCGGTATCGCAAACTATAAGCCCTTCCGTATAAAGCTTAACGCCCACACACTCGCCGGATACCTCGACCTGTGCGGCATAGACACGCGGAATAAAGGCGGTCATAAAAACCGCCGCAAACCAGATTTTGTTTTTTATCACATCTTATCACCGTCCTTTCATTTTATTTTTTGAGTTTTGTATCCCATGTATACCGTAAAAGATATTCTTTATTTGGGTCAAAAAAGCATGGCATTTTTGGTTTTTTTTATCATATTATTTTGTTTCATAAGCCGATTGACAACAGGTATCATTATAGTGTATAATTATTAATTAAAGTGAGGTAGACTATAATGTACAGTTATTTAGATAAGCTTAATGACAGCCAGCGTGAGGCGGTAATGACCACCGAGGGCGCGGTGCTGGTGCTTGCGGGAGCGGGCAGCGGCAAGACGACAGTGCTTGCCAACCGCATAGCGTATATACTCCAGACCAGGCATACTCAGCCGTGGAATATACTTGCCATAACGTTTACAAACAAAGCGGCGAATGAGATGAAGTCGAGGATAGAGAAGATCATCGGCAACGGCGTTAATGATATGTGGGTAGGCACATTTCATTCAGTGTGTGCGAGAATACTCAGGCGCTATATAGAGGCGGAAGGCTACGGCAGGGATTTTGTTATATATGACAGCGCCGATTCGCGCACGGTTATGAAGGAATGCATGAAGGAAATGGAAGTAGATGATAAGGAATACCCGATAAATTATGTTCTGCGTGTCATTTCCGATGCTAAAAATGAAGAGTGGCTGCCGGAGGATATGGAGCGCGAAGCGCCGCGCGACAGGCAGACTGCTACGATAGCGGCGCTTTATAAACGCTATCGCAATAAGCTCATCCATAATAACGCACTTGATTTTGATGACCTTATAATGCTTACTGTTCGTATACTTAAAAACGATCCCGGAATTGCGGAAAAATACCAGGCTCAGTTCCAGTACATACTTGTTGACGAGTATCAGGACACGAATAACCTGCAATATAAGCTGATAAAGCTGCTTGCCGCCGGATACGGAAACGTGTGCGTGGTGGGCGATGATGATCAGAGTATATATAAATTCCGCGGTGCAAACGTGAATAATATCTTAGATTTCGAAAAGGATTATAAAGATGTTAAGCGTGTGCCGCTGGAGCAAAACTACCGCTCAACGCAGATCATACTTGACGCGGCAAACAGCGTTATAGCCAACAACGTAAAGAGGCTCGGCAAGAGCCTGTGGACGTGCCGTGACGGCGGAGAAAAGATCTCGGTGTTAGTCGGTTCAACCGAGAGCGACGAGGCGCGGTTTATAATAAATGCAATAAAAAAGCGGTATGAGAACGCGGACAGATACGGTGATTATGCGATATTATACAGGACGAACGCGCAGTCGCGGCCTTTTGAGGATGTGCTGATGTCCGAGCGCATTCCGTATAAGGTGCTTGCAGGACTCAGGTTTTACGACAGAAAAGAAATCATGGACATAATCGCATATTTGAGACTCATATATAATTATAACGATGATCTCAGCCTGCAAAGGATAATAAATGAGCCAAAGAGGAAGATAGGCGCTTCTACAATGGACAAGCTCAGCGAGCTTGCCCGGGCAAACGGAGCAGGATTCTTTGAGATCGCAAACAGTGCCGACACATATCCGGAATTTGGCGCGGCGGCGATAAGACTGAAGGCGTTTACTGCGCTGATAAAAAATCTTCGGGCGCTTGCGGCGGAGCTTGATATAGTGGAGCTTGTAAAGCGAACGATCGAAGACAGCGGATACATGGATATGCTGAGAAACGATACCTCTATTGAAGCGCAAACGAGGATAGAGAACCTTAGTGAATTTGTGAATGCGGTCGCAGAATTCGCAAAGGCACCGGAGACAACGGGCGGACTGGGAGAGTTTTTGGAAAATATAACGCTGCGTTCCGATGCGGATGACTACGATGAGAATGATGACTATGTAACGCTGATGACTGTGCACAGCGCAAAAGGGCTGGAGTTTCCGGTCGTGTTTGTGACAGGTCTTGAGGAGGGTGTATTCCCCGGAATGCGTTCAGAAATCGATCCGGAGGCGATGGAGGAGGAGCGTCGTCTCTGTTACGTTGCAATAACCCGCGCAAAGGATAAGCTTTACCTGTCGCGCGCTGAGAGCCGGTTCAGGTACGGTACACGCTCATACTCGCCGGAATCGAGATTTCTGGCGGAGATACCGAAGGAGCTTCTGATGACGGACGGACCGATGCTGAGCCGGATACAGCAACAGGTCGGCAAGATCGGGATTTCGTTTGAAGCATGGCAGAATGAGAATAAATATAAAAAAAAGAAGAAGGATGCCGCCGCAGAGGAGCTTGTGCAGTTCATTGCCGGTGACCGTGTGAGACACAGAAAGTTTGGTGACGGTACTGTTGTATCGGCGCAGAGCTTCGGTAATGATGCCATACTTGTGATAGATTTTGACACAGCCGGAACCAAACGGCTCATGGCGGTGTTCGCAAAGCTTGAGAAGATCGTAGAGGAGTGATATTATGGCTCTTGACGCAGCGGCAGTACGCGCACTTGTAACGGAGCTTCAATGCCTTGTCAGCGGAAGGGTGGATAAAATACATCAGCCTGAGCGTGATGAGATAGTGATACACATAAGGACGAGAGATGATAGCTATAAGCTTGTCATCTCGGCAAGTCCGGCTCATCCGCGCATTCATCTCACCGCACAGACGAAAAAGAACCCAAAGACTGCGCCGCTGTTCTGTATGCTGCTGAGGAAGCATATCGGAAGCGGAAGGATAACGGCAGTTGAACAGCCCGGCTTTGAGCGTGTTGTAAAGCTCGGTATAGAAAGCTATACCGAGCTTGGCGAGCTTACCACAAAGCAGCTTATAGTTGAGATAATGGGGCGGCATTCAAATATAATACTGGTCGATGAAAACGGCAGGATAATAGATTCTGTAAAGCGTATTGACGAGTCTGTAAGCTCGGTACGAGAGATATTGCCAGGCGGCTTGTATGAGCCGCCGCCCGCACAGGACAGGCAGACGCTTATAGATTTTTCCGTTGATGATGAGCTTGACCTTACGCGTCCGCAGAAAGCAGAAAAAGCGCTGATAGCCTCGGTTGCGGGAATAAGTCCGCTAACGGCGCGTGAGCTGATATATTCCGTGTTCGGCACGACAGATGTCATAGCGAATCAGATCAACACCAATCGTGCCGCCGCGCTTAAGCTTGCCGTTATACGTATGGGTGAGGCGGTTCGCGGGGGACGTTTTTCACCGTGCATGATAACGGATAATGGATCGGGCAGAATAATAGAATTTTCATCTGTCGATATAAAGCAGTATGAGGGGCTTGCGGATATAACGCACTATGACAGTATGAACGCGCTGGTGGATGATTTCTACAGAAAGCGTGATATGCATGAGCGGCTCCGTCAGCGCAGTGCGGACCTTACAAAACTGCTCGGCAATAATATTGAGCGGCTTTCCAGAAAGCTTGATATATTAAAGCGAACGATAGATGATGCGGAAAAGGCGGAGGAATATAAGATATACGGTGATCTTATAACCGCAAATATCTATTGTATGACAGACGGCATGACCGAGCTTGAAGCGCAGAATTTCTACTCGGAGACCGGAGGGACAATAAAAATAGCGCTTGATCCCTCTCTTTCACCATCGCAGAATGCGCAGAAATATTATAAAAAATACACCAAGGCGAAGGTGGCTCAGGTTGAGGCGGTAAAGCAGATGAAGATGTGCCGAGGGGATCTTGATTATATTGAAAGCACTCTTGCTATGGCGCAAAATGCAGAATCGGCAGAGGATATAAGCGCGATACGAGCGGAGTTGATGCGCGAAGGCTATGTGGAGCAGCGCCGCAAGGAGACGAAGCAGCGGAAGAAGGAAACATCAAAGCCCATGCATTTTATATCAAGTGACGGATTTGATATATACGTGGGCAGGAACAATACACAGAACGATCAGCTGACCTTGCGGTTTGCAAACAACTCCGACTGGTGGTTCCATACGAAGGATATACACGGTTCGCATACGATAATAAAGCTCGGCACGGATAAGGAGGTGCCTCGCCGGACGATGCTTGAGGCAGCGCAGCTTGCGGCATACTATTCAAAGGCGCGGGAGAGCGCGCAGGTGCCGGTGGATTATACACGGATAAAGAATGTGAAAAAGCCGAACGGCGCAAAGCCGGGTATGGTGATATATGAAGGCTACAACACGGTGTATGTATCGCCGGAGAATGTATTAACAAAATGTGAATAAACTATAAAAGGAACGAAAGAATTATTGCAAAAATATTTTTGATAGTGTATAATTATACATAGAATAGGTTCGTTTCTTGGGAGGATATGTGAATGGAGGATACCAGGATAGAGGAGCGAGAGGTGCAGGAGCCGGCGGAAGAAAAGTCCGGCAAAAGCAAGTCCGGAATAAAAAACAGGCTAATTGGCTTAAGGGATAAGACATCTCAAAAATTTCCGCGTGTATCGGAAAAGCTGCTCAGAAAAAAGGTCCTTATACCGTTAGGATGCGCTGTGCTGGCAGTTACAGCGCTTATTGTTGTGCCTAAGCTTAACCATAAGGGCAGCAGTGACGCCGGGTATGATATGGTAAAGGCAGAAAAGCGCGATATCATAAGAACGGTAGACGGCTCATCAGTGCTTGCGGCAAATGATACATATAATGTGACCGCTCTTGTTACCGGAGAGATATTATCGGATACCTTCAGCGAGGGCGATATAGTCACAAAGGATCAGCTCCTTTATAAAATAGACTCCGAGGATGCGCAGCGCTCGGTAAGCTCTTCGCGTAACGCGCTCACCAAGGCAAATCAGGCGCTTGAGGATGCGGTGAAAAAGCGGACAAACACAATAGAGGCGAATAACAACAATAAAAAAACCACACAGAACGCGGTAACAAAGGCGCTCGAAAGCGTTGAGACCGCAAAACGAAATCTCAGTACTGCACAATCGGATGCTGCAAATCTGACAATAACAGCAAATTATACAGGCACAGTTCGGGAGGTCCTTGTAAAGGAGGGCAGTCTTGTAAATGACGGAACAATGCTTGCGAGCATATATAATGACAGACGGTTGAAGATACAGATCCCGTTTAATGATTCCGAGAGCGGAGGCATTTATTCCGGCAGCATAGCGGAGCTGACCATTGCGTCAACGGGTGATAAGCTGTATGGTACCGTTGAGAGCGTTTCGGGAGCTTCAACGGCGACGGACGCACACGCGATAGTCAGATATGCAACGATAACAGTCGATAACCCCGGCGGACTTGCAGCCGGAGAAAGGGCTTCGGCGGTGGTAAATGGTATAGCGTGCAGCGATCTTGGTACATTTGAAAACTATGATGAAGGTTATCTGACAGCGAAAAGCAGCGGCAGGCTTGTAAGTTTGTATCTCAGCAAAAATGACTTCATAACCACAGGTCAGGTCATAGGCTATATTGAATCGGATAATATCACCAATTCTTTAAAAAACGCGCAGTCGAGCTTTAAAAACTCGCAGCTTGATCTTGACGACGCCTATACAAAGCTTGCACAGCTTGTTGTCGATAATGATACATACGCGCTTGATTCTTCTGTTGCCGCGGCAAAGCTTGAGGTAGATAATGCAAGGCTTTCACTGGAAACAGCACAGAAGAAGTTAGAGGATTACGAGATAACCGCACCGATAGACGGCACGATAATAACCAAAAACAAAAAAGCCGGAGATAAGCTGGAGCAGAACAATAACAGCACAAACGAGCCGATGGCAATCATATATGATATGTCGGTGCTGAAGGTGGAGCTTTCGGTTGACGAGTCCGAGATACAGGATGTTAAGGTCGGGCAGAGGGTGGATATAACCGCCGATGCTGCTGAGGGTACGTTTAATGGTGAAGTTACAAAGGTAGGAATAAACGGAACTTCACAAAACGGTGTTACGGTGTATCCGGTGGAGATAACCATAACCGAATACGGTGATCTGCTGCCGGGAATGAATGTGGACTGCGTAATTTCCGTAGAGAGCGCAAAGGATGTTGTGGCAGTACCGGTTTCGGCTGTCCAGCGCGGCAGCCGCGTGTATATGAAGGGCGAGAAGAAGGATGAAAAGGATCGCGCACCGGAGGGCTTCTACAGCGTTGAGGTAAAGACCGGAGCGACAGATTCCGAGTATATAGAGATAAAGCAGGGACTTGAAGAGGGCGATGAGGTACGCGGCGCGCTTAAGCCTACCGGAGTTGAGGCAGAGGGCACCGGCGAGCAGCAGCAGATGCCGCGCAGCAGCTATGGCGGCGGCTACGGCGGACCTCCGGGCGGCTATGGCGGCAACAGAGGCGGTTATAGTGGTGGAGGACCGGGCGGTATGAGGTAAAGCTATGTCACATTTGGTAGAGCTTGAAAACATATATAAGATATATAAAATGGGCGATAATGAGGTGCGTGCGCTCGACGGAATTACGCTTACAATAGATCAGGGAGAGTTTGTGGCGATAGTGGGCGCATCCGGTTCGGGTAAATCGACCTGTATGAACATTATCGGCTGTCTTGATGTGCCTACGAGCGGTATATACAGGCTCAACGGCAGAGAGATCAATAACTATTCAAACGATGAGCTTGCAGAGGTGCGTAATAAGATGCTGGGCTTTATATTCCAGCAGTACAACCTCATACCCAAGCTCAGTGTGCTTGAAAATGTGGAGCTTCCACTGCTTTATGCCGGCTGCAGTGACCGTGAGCAGCGCGAGCGGGCATTGACATCGCTTGAAAGGGTAGGGCTTGCGGATAAGGCGTCAAACTACCCTGCTCAGCTTTCGGGCGGTCAGCAGCAGAGGGTATCTATTGCGCGCGCTCTTGCCGGCGATCCGTCGGTAATACTTGCCGATGAGCCTACCGGTGCGCTGGATTCACGCACGGGGCGTGATGTTATGCTGTTTCTGCAGCAGCTAAACCGTGAGGGCAACACGATAATACTTATAACGCATGATAACTCCATAGCGGCGCAGGCGCTTAGGATAGTGCGTATAACTGATGGCAGAATAGTCTATGACGGGCCTGTATCGGGCGACAGGATCGTGGCGCGGCAGATGGCAGCCGGCAGTGAGGAGGAGGATTGATGGGGCTTACAAAGAGCTTTAAGATGGCGGTTTCAAGTATCATCAGCAATAAGGTGAGATCACTCCTCACCATGCTCGGTATAATCATAGGAATTGCCGCAGTGATAATACTTGTTTCGCTCATGAACGGTCTTACCGGAGAGGTAACGGATATGTTCAGCAGCTTCGGAACGACCTCGCTCACGGCAAATATAATGACACGCGCGGTTACTACGAAGGTGGAGCCGGACGAAATGTATGATTTTATAGACAAAAATCCGGAGCTGTATAAGGGGATGACACCGAGGATTGTTGTATCCGGTGAGCTGAAGCTCCCGACCTCCGGCGATGATACGATAACAAGCACCTGCAACGGGGTTTCAGAGGATTTTTATAACATACAGAAGCTTGATGTGGCGTTCGGCAGATTTATAGGCTATGCAGACTGTGATAAATCGCTCAACACAGCGGTCATTGGCTCATATCAGGCTGTATATTTCTTCGGCTCGTGTGAGGATGC
Organism: Clostridia bacterium; assembly: GCA_017404065.1. Taxonomy (GTDB): domain Bacteria; phylum Bacillota; class Clostridia; order UBA1381; family UBA1381; genus Ornithomonoglobus. The sequence goes on along the minus strand of JAFRDB010000106.1, from coordinate 45,289 downwards.
GATAGGTCAGACTATGCGAATAAACGGAAGTCCGTTTACAGTCATAGGTGTTCTGGAGGAGGATGCGGATTCAGAGCAGTCGTCAACAGATGATGTTGTGTATATCCCGTACTCTACCGCGATGCAGATGAACGGCACAACGGTGGTCGGTTCGTACACAGTGGACGCGATAGATGAGGAGCATATAGACGCGGCAAAGGCGCGGCTGGAGGCGTTCATGCTGGAGAAGATAGGCGACAGTGACTATTTCAGTGTGACATCAATGAAATCAATGATAGACACCATGACTGATATGCTCGGAAAGATGGAGATGTTCCTTGTCGCAATAGCGGCTATCTCGCTGCTTGTCGGCGGAATAGGGATAATGAATATAATGCTCGTATCGGTAAGCGAGAGAACGCGGGAGATCGGTATAAGGAAGTCTCTCGGTGCAAAGCATAAGCATATAATGAGCCAGTTTGTTATGGAATCCGGTGTTGTGAGCTGTATAGGCGGTGTGATCGGAATAATCATAGGCAGCTCGTTTGCGATGCTTGCCGGTAAGCTTCTTGATATGAGTGTTGCTCCGTCTGTCGGTGCTATAATGCTTGCCTTTAGTGTGTCTGTGGGAATAGGCATTGTGTTCGGGTTTCTGCCGGCGCGGAAGGCGGCAAAGTTAAATCCAATTGACGCACTGAGAAGTGACTAAGTTTGGCTAAAATCGCCCAGTCTTGCACATTTTCGCAAGCTCGCGTACACAAAGTACAGACTCGCTTGCTCAAATGCACAATATGAACGATTTTATCTCAACCTTATAGTAATCAGGAGGTAAATACTGTGATAAAAAAACTGATATGCGCCGCGTTTGCGGTAGCGGTGCTGTCTGTGGCGGCCTCTGTATCCGCGGATGCGGCGGCTATCCGCACAGACGGCGATATGATGACATTGCTCTCGGAGCTGAATATAATGATAGGTGACGAAAACGGTGATTACAGGCTTGACAGCTATGTCTCACGCGCGGAGATGGCAAAGATAGCCGTGGCGTCATCACGTGAAAAAAATACAGTCGCAATAGGCTTGCCTTTCTCACCATTCTCAGATGTGAAGGGCTCGTATTGGGGCGCTCCGTATATACAGGCAGCGGTCTCGGCGGGCATTGTAAACGGATATATGGACGGTACATTCAGACCCGACGGCACCGTTAAATACGAGGAAGCAATAAATATGATGCTGAAGGTTCTGGGTTATACAAATGATGACTTCGGCGCTTCTTACCCTTATGGACAGGTCGGTATGGCTAATAATCTTGAAATGACAGAGGGGATGGAAGGCGAGATCGGCATGGAGCTGACGCGACGGCAGGTGGCGCGGCTCGTGTGCAACACGCTCGATACAGAACTGAAGGCATCGGTGACAAAGGAAAAGCTGATAGCAGTGCACAACTGCGTGTTTGAGGAAAATGTCACTATAGAGGCATCAAGCTCTGAGAACACTACGCTTGACAGTGATGAGATAGCGACCTCGGCAGGAAAATACCGGGTGCGGAGCAGCTTTGATTTTGATAATGTGGGCAGCCGCGGCGATATGGTAATAAAGGACGGCAGGTATGTTCTTGTATTCGCGCCGGATACGCTGACTACGGTGAAGGAGTATATTATCTATACTACACTAAACGATGCCATTCTTGCGTACCCGGTAGGTAACAATTCAAACCGTGTCCAGCTTGATATAAGCGATACTACAGCGTGCTACAAGGATAATGTTTCCTATACTTACGGTACGCTCCGATCCTCAATGGAAATGGGTGATCGAATCAAGATCAGGTACAAGGAAACCGGCGAGATAGACAGGATAAATTACAGTGAAAGCAGCCTTGAGGGACCGTTCAAGGTGAAGTCCGGCTCATGGGCGGGCAGCTTTATTACCGATTCGAACACGAGGATAATGCGTGACGGCTCAGAGGTATCACAAAGCGCTATAGTAGCAAATGATATAATCTACTATAGCGATACGTTGAATATGGTGCTCGCGTACAGCAAAAAGATAACAGGTGTTTATGAGAGCGCGATACCTTCAAAAGACTCACCGCAAAAAATAACGGTTTCCGGCATTACATACGAGGTAGAGGGGGTCGAGGCCTTCAATGATCTCTCCTCAAGCGGAACGCTCAGCTACGGTGATACGGTAACACTTCTTATGGGTCGGGACGGAAACAAGGTCGCAGGTGTAGCGTCAAGCAATATGCTCACATCAGGCTCCGTTATCGGGTTCATAACCGGCAGCGGCAGAAAGGTGTTCACGGCATCTGACGGCACTACATATACGAGCTATTATGTAGATGTAGTAACTCCCGACGGCAGTGCATACACCTATCCCACCGACTATGACCGCGGGATTTATGTAAACAAGGCTGTGCGGATACAGCTCAAGGATGGCAAGGCGATAGTGAATTCGCTTAACTCTGCGAACTCACTAAGCGGATATGTGAACTTTACAAAGCGAACGATCGGCGGTAAGAGTATTTCTGAGGATGTAAAGATAATTGATACCGCAAAGCTTGCCGGGAATAATGTTGCGGTCTATGCGAGGATATATCTGCAGCGAATTGATGGTATTGAGCTTGCCGCGAATAATGTTGTATATTACAGCACAAACTCAGCCGGACAGATAGATGAGATGATATTGCAAAATGTAACCGGAGATATGTTTGATTACGGTATGGTAATATCAGCTTCGAAGCAATCGGACAGCGGCGAAACGATGTATAATACATATTCTATACAGTCAGACAACGCGGTTTATACAGCGTCAAGGTTTAATCTTGTTACCGGTACGCCGGTTCAGTTTACGGCGGACGGTCAAACGGTGGTGCATGCATCAAAACTCATGTCTTATAGCGGCGCCTTAGATGAGCTGACACAGACCACTGCCACGATAGGCACAAAGACATATCGGCTGATGGATAAAGTACGGGTATACAAGCGGCAACAGTTATCGACGTTTCTTGAGATGTCGCTCAATGAAGCGATAAGCGGTAATTATAGATATACCTGCTACTACGATAAGTCCGAGGACAAGGGCGGTAGGATCAGGGTAATTATATGTGACGATAAATAATATATACCGAGGGGCTGTTGCAAAACAACTACAGCCCCCTTTAAAATTTGCAAAAAACAAGGGAAAGCGGCACAGGTCGGAGAAATATAATAATGAATACAAATTTTTTGTTAGAATTTCGCGATTTGCGGTAAATATATTATGTGTGACAAAAAACAGAAATGTATAATATGCAATTTTATGTAAATAATGTAAGAGTAAGTTAGGTATGATCATAGAAAGAAGGGGAGCTTGTGGCATATATATCTGACGAGCTTTTTAATGAAATAAACATGGCAAATGATATTGTGGATTACGCGTCATCGTTTATGACATTAAAAAAGCGCGGGAGAAACTATATGGCGTGCTGTCCCTTTCACAATGAAAAGACACCGTCATTTAATATAGATAGGGACAAGCAGCTTTTTCATTGCTTCGGCTGCGGCGCGAGCGGTAACTTTGTACAGCTCGTTATGCGGCTTGAGGGTCTGGATTTTCAGGATGCAATAAAGCAGATGGCGGATCGGGCAGGGATAGCTATACCGGAAAACGGGACGCGCGCAGGAGGCGCGGCGGCACAGCAAAAGGAACGTATTTACGAAATGAATAAGCTTGCCGCGCGTTATTTTTATGACTGCTTAAATGACCCCGAAAAGGGCAGAGCCGGAAGGGAGTATTTTGCCGCACGCAGGCTGAGCAAAAAGACCATGACAAAATTCGGACTCGGCTATGCGACCGGAGATTCCGCAGGACTGATAAACAGCCTTAAGGCAAAGGGGTACAGTGAGGCGGATATTGTTTCCGCAGGGCTTGCGGTATCTCGAAATGAGAAGGCGGTAGATAAGTTCCGTGACAGAGTAATGTTCCCTATAATAAATGCGCGAGGCAAGATAATCGGTTTCGGCGGGAGAATAATGGGCAGCGAAAAGCTTCCGAACGGAGTGAGGCTTGCAAAATATCTGAATTCACCGGAAACACCTGTGTTTGACAAGGGCAGCAATCTGTTTGCGTTAAATCTTGCAAAAAACTCCAATGAAAAGGATATCATCCTATGCGAGGGGTATATGGACGTTATAACGGTGCATCAGGCCGGGATATCCAACTGTGTTGCGACGCTCGGTACGGCGATCACTGAAAACCAGGCAAAGCTGATGCTTCGGTATGCGAATGAGATACTTATATGCTACGATATGGATGAGGCAGGCACAAAGGCTGCACTCAGGGCAATAGATATCATAGCCTCTGTCGGCGGCAAGGCGCGTGTGATACGCATAACCGGTGCAAAGGATCCGGATGAGTTTATAACCAAATACGGAGTTCAGGGCTTCCGCAAAGCAATAGACAAGGCTATGCCTTCAACCGAATTCAGGCTCTCGCTTATAAAGCGCGAGTATGATATAAACGATACAGACGGCAAGATAAGGTTTGTTGAAGCGGCGGCGCGGATACTCGCAAGCCTCGGTGATCCGGTCGAGGTCGAGGCGTACATAAAAAAAATCGCAGCCGAAACCGGCATATCGGAGCAGTCGATAGTCGGTAAATACAAGGAAATAAAAAGTAAGATGCCGCGCCGTTCACCGGCACAAACAAAGGAAGCCTATAAAAAACGAGAGCTGATGCGGGTAAACAGCGGCAGGTCTCCGGCGGAGCGGGTGTCGAGCGCAACGCTTGAGGCTGAAAAACGGGTGCTTTCACTTATGTCCGCGTCAAAGAGACTGACGCTGGAGGCGGCAGAGATAATAAGTCCGGAGGAATTTTCGGACAAGGTATATAAAGATATGGCTGAATATATGTACAGTGCTGCGAAAAAAGGCGAAGAGGTCGATCCCGCAGCCGTAATAAACCGTTTTTCGGGAGATGCGGAGAGTGAAAATAAGGCGGGAGAGGTGTTCTTTAACCGAGAGGAGTACACCGATAACGAAAAAACACTGTATGATCTTATATATAAAATAAAACAAGACAGACTGGAAGCGCAGATCAGTGCAGAGCAGGACGCGAAAAAAATAGGTGAGCTACTCAGGAAAAAAGCAGAGCTTACCGAACAGCAGAGGACAAAAACAACAAACAAATAAAAAATGATACGGATGACCGTATAATTCGGAGGAAATAATATGAATACAGAAAAGAACCTTTCAAATATGACAGCAGAGGAGCTTGAAGCGTACAAGGTGACTCTTGAAAAGAAGCGAGCTATCAAGCGTGCTCTGCTTGAGCGCGGCAAGAAACGCGGCTATATCTCGTTTCGGGAGATAAATTCCGCGCTTGAGGGCTTTGAAGTAACTCCGGAGGAGATGGAAAAGGTCTATGATCGGTTTGAGAGCGAGAATATAGAGCTCGTAGAGGATATAGAAAAGGAGCTTGAGGAGATCGAGGTCACCAAGGAAGAGCTTGAGGATCTGTCTGTGCCGGAGGGCGTGAGCGTCGATGACCACGTAAAGATGTATCTCAAAGAGATAGGTAAGGTAGATCTTCTTACTGCTGAAGAGGAAACGGATCTGGCGCGGCGCATGAGCGAGGGTGATGAGGAAGCGAAGAAAAAGCTTGCCGAGGCTAACCTCCGACTGGTTGTCAGCATTGCAAAGCGTTATGTCGGTCGCGGTATGCTGTTCCTTGACCTTATTCAGGAGGGAAACCTTGGTCTTATAAGGGCAGTGGATAAATTCGATTATACAAAGGGCTACAAATTCTCGACCTATGCAACATGGTGGATAAGACAGGCGATAACCCGCGCCATAGCAGATCAGGCAAGAACGATCAGGATACCGGTGCACATGGTAGAGACTATAAATAAGCTGGTGCGTGTTTCGCGTCAGCTTGTTCAGGAGCTTGGCCGTGAGCCAACGCCTGAGGAGCTTGCAAAGGGACTCAATATGAGCGTTGAAAAGGTTAGGGAGATATCTAAGATATCACAGGAGCCTGTCTCGCTTGAAACCCCGATAGGCGAGGAGGAGGACAGCCATTTGGGTGACTTTATCCCCGATGATGACGCGCCCGCGCCAAGCGAGGCGGCAAGCTCTGTGTTGCTTAAGGAGCAGCTTGTAGAGGTATTGAAAACGCTTACAGACCGGGAAGCAAAGGTGCTCAAGCTTCGCTTTGGACTGATAGACGGTCGGCAGCGCACGCTGGAGGAGGTCGGCAAGGAGTTTAAGGTGACGCGTGAGCGTATTCGCCAGATCGAGGCAAAGGCGCTCAGAAAGCTTCGTCACCCGAGCCGATCAAAGAAGCTGAAGGACTTTTTGGATGTATGATAAGTTGATAAAGTTATTTTAAGCTGAGTGATTAAAACAAATAAAAGCGCGTTTTGTGTGGCGTCGCCGCATGAATGCGCTTTTAGTCATTGCATGGATTATTTGAACATTTCTGCAACAATGCGGCCGAGTATGGAGTAGTACTCTGACACCTCAAAGGGAGTTGGATTTTTGCCGTATGAATTAAAAATGTATGCAAGCTGTTTTATTATTTCTTTTTGGTTTTCAGAAAGTCCGTGGAGAGAAATGGTGCCTGCAGGCTGTGTACCAAACATCTCATCCATGGAGATATGAAAAACTGTTGACATGGATCGGAGCACATCCAGTGGCGGAGTAACGGTGTTGCTTTCATATTTGCTTACAGATGTTTCAGAGATGTTAAGTCTCTTTGCCAGATTTTTTTGTGTTAAATGATTTTTTTTTCTTAGCGTTTTTATTGTCAGTCCCAAATCAAACAAATAAGTCACCTCAACTTTTCTAAACATTCTTTTTAGGAAATTATATCACAAAATACTTGCAATTTATTCAATAACATGATATAATAAATGAAAATACAGCAAGTTAAGCGAGCTGTACTTGAAAAATATTCATTTTTATAGGGAGGTTGCTAAGATGAAAGCAAAAAATTTTTTTACGGTAGCTATATCGGCTATAATGATTACAAGCGGGATATCCGCAGGAGCGGTAAACATCAAGAGTTTTTCGGAGGAACTTACAGTTTATTTGAATGGCACCAATGTTTATGCAAATAGTGAGAACAAACCATTTATCATGAATGATAGAACGCTTGTTCCACTTAGGCCTATATTCGAGGCTATGGGCATTGCCGAAGAAAATATTAAATGGAACCCGGATGAGAAGAAAGCTACGTTTAGTGATGGAGTAACGGAGTGTACTTTTGTTAATGACAGCGAAACTGTTACCAGAACCGGTGTAGATGGCGACATAAAAACTATTTCTCTTGATGTTCCCGCCACTATTTATAACGGAAATTTCTATATACCGCTGAGAGCATTTTGCAATCTTTGGGATATGGTGATTGATTGGGACAATGCGACAAGAAGCGTATATGTAACGGGCGATATCGTAACGGCAGAAAATGCTAATAAAACGAATACGGATGATTTTTCTCTGGCAAATTTTATAGGTGAATGGAAAAATATCGATGGACTTTATCTGGCACAGTACTTGGATATTATGGTAAAAATCATAAGTGTAGACAAAGAAAATCAAACTGTTGATTTGCAGTATAAATACACAATGGATGGTGTCGGAGTGTGGAGCGGCGGCGAAAGAGGATATCAGGATATTATCACGATTCCGTACCATGAAGAGACTGTTAATGTTCAAACAGGTGACAAAACTACCTTACAGAGTTCCAAAGCATTTGTAACAGATGTTATAGAAGTAACCGGAAGCGATAAGAATGTCAGTTCAATAATTTCAGGAGAAACTGTTTTAACGAGGTTTAAACTTGCTGTGATAGAATACACCAATTCATTATATTACGGCACACCGGGTGCGAAATCATATTATAATGACAATAAGTGCGAGAGAGTAAATTGAAGGAATGAAGGTAAAGCGTGAACGATTTTTAGCAATATTGCTTGTATCGACTTTAAATCTTGTATCCTGTGGAAACACTGTATCAAAAAATGACGATTTATACGGTACAAATAAATTGGTTATTTTATTTGGATTTCATGGAACGGAAGCGGCTTTGAATACTTATGTATCAGAAGCAAAAACAGATGTTGAAGTAAGCCAATACTCGCTTCATCTGCGCAGAGATTATATAACAAGCAACGATTATCATATGGATTCAGCTGAGTGGTTTAAAAGGAGAGAATAAAATGTCGCTTCATAGGCGACCAAAGACACTCTGAATTAAGGTATAATACTACCATACAGAACAAAAACAGAGCAAAGGAGATAAAGCATAATGAAAAAAGTATTAATGATAACAATGCTCATATCGGTTTTGTGCCTTGCTTCGTGCGGCAATACCGAATCTAAGCATGATGATTGGACGGATGATTTTAATACATTTATGGACAAGTTAGAGGATGAGAGTGAGACGCAAGAAGTAGAGGCAACACAGGAGGTTATAGACAAATCAGAGGTGAAGTAAGCGATTATATCGGAAAGTGGTACGGTTTTGGCACAGATGGGTTTGATGCGCAAATGGAGGCCGAGCTTACGGCAGTAGACGACACACATTTTATATTCAAAGAGGACGGAAGAACGATAAATATGAAACTGTTAAGTTCGTCCCAGGCTGAAAGCGAACCGTATTCCGATGAATATGGCGCGAAGAAATGGGTCATTCTGCTTGGATATCACGGAGCAGAACCAGCATTAAATACATATGTTGCAGATGCTGTGTCGGGGACGGAATTAAGTCAATATGCACTGCATCTGCGCAGAGATTATATAACAAGCAACGATTATCATATGGATTCAGCTGAATGGTTTAAAAGGAGAGAATAAAATGTCGCTTCATAGGCGACCAAAGACACTCTGAATTAAGGTATTATACTACCATACAGAACAAAAACAGAGCAAAGGAGGTAGTGTATCCATGAAAAAAACTTTAACGATATCAGTCGTTCTGCTGGCAATAGTATTGTCAGCGTGCAATAGTGGATCACACAACAATGATGATAACAACATTGATGCTATCATTCCAACAGAAACCACAGAGAATGTGTATTTCAGCGAACATACGGGAACATGGTACTACACATCGCTTACCGATTATGAACGAAAAGATATTATGCAGGTTGAAATAACTGCGGTTGGAGAGAATGAGGCAAAAATAAATTATAGTGACGGAAGTACGGATTATATAACCTTTACATCAGAAAACACTGCTGAGGGATATGATTCTGATTCACAAGCGAGAGGGTTGACGATCTTATATGAATTCAATGATGAAAACGGAAAAGAGCATATCAATATCACAGCTACGTTCAGCAGCACAGGAGAGATCGCTGCTCAGCCCGGACCTGGCATGTATCGATCGGTCGATGATTTCTTTTTTGACAGTTCCGACAATAATGGCGGAGCAATATCCGGGAATGATTCGGGAATGATTGCTTCAAACAGTCTACGGGATGAATACAAAAGAAGAATGAGTGAACTTGAAACATACGAAAAAGATCGTGCCGCAACAGCGATGACGCAAATGGAAATTAATCAGTCGACTTATGACGTATATCAAAAGTGGGATGCTTTGCTCAATGAAATTTATCAGTATTTAAAGAACACGCTACCAGGCGCAGAGTTCAGCAGCCTGCAGGCAGACGAAAAGAATTGGATACAAAAGAAGGAAGCGGCAATGGCGGCGGCAGCTGCAGAACATGTCGGCGGTTCGATGGCTCCGATGGCATCGAACATTGAAGGAGCGGAATATACAAAGAAAAGGTGCGAGTATTTGATTTCGTTGATAAAGTGAATGGAGTTATATTGGTATGAAAATATTAAAAAAGATTAGTTCAATAGCTGTGCTCATTGCAATGTTATGTACGATAGGTGTAATTAATCAAGTGCATGCGTCCGGAACAAGAGATGAAGTGATAGAGTGTGCAAGAAGTTATATAGGTAAAGTGCCTTATGTTTGGGGCGGGACAGACCTTGCCACCGGAGTTGATTGTTCTGGTTTTATATGTAGAGTATATGAAAAATTCGATATCAATTTATGGGGTAGAAGAGCGGATATGATCAATTTAGTATCAGATGGCATTGCAACAAACGAGGGCACAGATATAAATAATGCTATGATAGGTGATATTATCTATACTCCAGGTCATGTGTCTTTATATTCCGGAAACGGAAATGTTGTAAATGCGCTTAATAGTAAGTATGGTGTATTAGAGTGTCCAGCTACATCGGCGTGGATTGGAGATATAATTGCTATCATTAGAATTAAAGATTCTTATTTTGATACGAATACAAATCAAGTAAAAGCTACACATAAGAAAGCTGCTTCCACGCTTTCTATTGATCTTACCGATTATCCGCAGTCTATAAAGGTGGGCAGCAATTATGGGCTGCGTGGTACGATCACATCGAATTATAATATTAAAAAAGTAACAGGACAGATCAAGAAGGGTAACAGTGTTATTCAAAGCTCAACGGATACACCAAATTCAACATCATTGAATATAAAATCGGCAAATCTAAATAATAATCTGGTGTTCAACAGCTTATCAGCGGGAGAATACAAATTATATATTGAAGCGGTGGACGGCTCAGGTAAAAAAATAAGCGTTACTAAAAAATTTACGGTCAACAAATCGAAGTCTGAAAAAAAGCAATCATCAGATTCGACGCTTTCTATAAACCTTGAAAAGTATCCTGTATCTTTAGATGTCGGAAGTTCGTATGGATTAAGAGGCTCGGTTACATCAAACTATAAGATTTCTGTTGTTAAAGGGTATGTAAAAAACTCAAGCGGTAAAACCGTATTATCATCTACCGATAAGCCAAATTCCACATATATGGATATAAAGGCAGCAAATTTAAATAATGATCTTGTATTCAATAACCTGTCGATCGGCAGTTATACTATGATAGTGGAGGCAACAGATACATCGGGTCGTGTTGCAACAGCAAAGAAGGATTTTTCGGTTAATGCAAAGCCTGTCAGTCAAGGTAATGCAAACGGGACGGCAGTTACGGGAACTGTAAATATACCTGCAAGCTGGGATAATTTAAGTATCAGGAGCGGTCCGGGTACGAGCTATGAAATAGTGGGAAGTATGAATCAGGGTGCACAATGTACCGTATATCCTGATAAAGCAAGCAATGGTTGGTATTATGTAAATTATAACGAAATTTGGGGATATGCTTCGGGTGGTCAGATAAAGCTTGGTTCAAACTCGGGTTCAAGTAATTCGTCAGCAAGCACAAGAATTGGCGTTGTAAATATACCTGCAAGCTGGGATAATTTAAGTATCAGGAGTGGCCCGGGTACGAGCTATGAAATAGTGGGAAGCATGAATCAGGGTGCACAATGTACTGTATATCCTGACAAAACAAGCAACGGTTGGTACTATGTAAATTATAATGGAATCACAGGATATGCTTCCGGCAAACAAATAAATCTACAATAAAAGGTGGTTGCATGAAAAAAGTATTTATTGCGCTTTTTGCCTTCTTAGTGCTGTCGACAACGGTGTCTGCAGATGAGTTTTCGAGCGATGCAGACATGAGTTATTCGTATGATTCAAAATACGATGAGCGAGAAGATACAAGTGATGAAACCGCAAGCCAATACGACAGCTATGGTGAGGGCTATGATCCGTCTTATGATGAAACGATAAATGGATCTGAATATTACGGTGAGAAAGAGGAGGAGTCCGTTTCAAAATCGGATTCATATATACAGCAAAACAATGAAAATAACACGTACAGTTATTATGCTGAAAGCGATGATATAATAGTTTTCGTTGATGATGTACAGATTAAGTTTGATGTTCCGCCGGTAATCGTAAATGACAGAACAATGGTTCCGTTAAGAGCAATATTTGAGGCTCTCGGTGCTGAGGTGGATTGGATACCGGAGGCTCAGGCAGTAGATGCATATTTAAATAATACCCGCATTGTCCTTTATATAGGTGATAATGAGATGTATCGTAATGGTGAAATAATAGTTATTGACTCTCCGCCGTTTATAAAGGATGACAGAACTTTGGTGCCGGTTAGAGCTATAGCTGAGGCTTTTGACTGTATTGTTGAGTGGGATAATGACAATAGGGCAGTGCAGATATACAGCAAAACAGACAGCTATAACCACACTGAGTCCGGAGGCTATATAGATCATGTGGATTTGCCTGAAATGTATATGCCTAATGGTGTTCTTGTACATGGAAATCAGCTTTGCTTTTCACGTGATGATGGTTTGGATATGGATGGATTATATCCGGTAACAATCCGTGTGTACACTGCAAATGATGACGATATACTGACAGATAGCAGAGAATTCATAATTTTTGGTGATAATTTTGATGCGTCGGGCTATTGCAATGAGCTTAATGATTTTAGCTCAGGTACAAATGTGTTTGGGATGAAGCAAGATTGGGCAGAGTATTATTACTGTAATAATATTCTTATTGAAAAATACACTGAAAAATATCTAAAAGAAGAAGAGCAAGTCCAAACACTACAGGATGTAATTAATATGTATGAGGAATATGGTTGGGATGTGCAGTATAAAAAGAAATCAAACACTGCATTCGATGAGTTATTGCCGGAAGACCAGTCAGGTTTTTCGGCAATAGCTTTGTGAAAAATATATGAAGAAAGAGGGGTTGGAATCATGCCATTAATACCGGCTTTGTGCACGCAATGCGGTGCAAGATTAGAAGTGGATGCAAGTCAGGAAGCAGCTGTGTGTCCGTATTGTCATACGCCTTTTATTACGGAAAATGCAATAAATAATTACAATACCATAACCAACATCGGAAATTTGCATGCCGATGTTGTTAATGTGAACGATGATAGTTCAAGAGACAGTAGAGTAAAATCAGGTGAGACATTTATTATGATGGGTGATTATGATTCAGCAGATGGCGTTTTCGGAAAGCTAACTTTGGAATGTCCATATGATTATCGCGGTTGGTGGGGGCTTATTAAAGTAAGAAGCAAGAATTTTACAGATATTAATATAAGTAGAAGGGTGTTATCGGTTATAGAAGACTACTATAGAAAGGCATGCACTGTTGCTGACGAAAATGAAAAAAACAGCATGAATACCCAATACAAACCATACTACAACGCTGTCAAGAATAAGCTTGATAGTATTATAAGTACCGGCAACCAGAAAATCAACCAAATGACAAATGAATTCAATGCGCAAAAGGCCATCCTTGAAAAACGCAGGAATGAATTAATAGAAACAGAAAAATCAATAAAGAGACCTGGGGAAGTTATTATTATAACTATTATTATATTATTGCTAATTGCAATATTTGGCTTTTCTATCACAGGCGCTGTGGCGCTGGGTGGATTTGATGGTGTCTTATGTTTTGTTCTTAGCATGACAGTGCTTGGCTTTGGAGTGTGGATAGTCTGTTCTATAATAGGTATAATATTTGATAAAATAGCTGATAAAAAAACAAAAGGAATAAATCAAGAAATATCAGCTATAGAGAATCAATTAACATCATTAGATCAAAATTATCATCAAGAGATTGCATCAATTAATGAGAGCATTAGAAAGGTAGAGTCTGATTATTGAAAAATGGAAAGTTTAAACGGGTTTTACTAACAGCATTAATAAGTTGCGCCTTTTCAGTTAACATCAATCTCGTCTATGCGTTGCCAAATTCCTTCTGGACGGTGAATACCAAGTATGAAGCGGCACTAAAGGCTGATGACAACCCGAGTATTATCAAATACGGAAATGAATTGATAGCACTTATGCGCAATGTCGAGGACAGTGACGAGAAAAGAGATATTCTAGTTACTCGCTATAACGCTGTTGGTAAGGCATACGCAGCTATGGGAGACTACGATAACAGCGCAGTGACCTTTAAGGCTCTATATGATTGCGGCTCAGCAAACAGTTATAAATATTATGATTATCTTGTTTCGGCAAAAGCACGCACTGCACAGTATGCTTCGGATATAAGAATGTACACAGAGGGCGGCAAATCACCATACTATGGAGCAAAGAACGAGAGACAAAACGGAGTCTTATTTGGTGTATGCTCTAACGGAGGTATACGAAGCAAGCTTGATAATGAATCAATGATACTTATATATCAAGAACTGGGACAGACGTTGCTTTCATATAACAAGAGCATGGTATCATCCGCGCGGTCATCAGGCTGTGCTGTAGAATTTGCACTTAACTGTCCTAATCAAGGTAAAGACATATCTGATATTAAAAAAATGGGTTCTTATCTAAAGGAGATTTCAGAGCTTTTCGATAAATATTCGGATGTGCCGGTATTTCTTCGCTTTGCGGCAGAGTTTGATATATGGGACAAAAATCTGACCGATCCGGAAAGCTATAAAGCTGCGTTTAGATATGTGTCTGAATATTTCAAAAGCAGGAATTCAAATGTGGCGATGGTGTGGAGCCCGAATCAGGTTTCGAGATGGGACATTGATATAGATGATTATTATCCGGGTGATGCGTATGTGGACTGGGTAGGTATGTCACTGTATGCCCAAAAGTATTTTTTGGGCAGCAAAAGCAGCTCGGAAGAGAATGAGATTGTATTTAAAACCGGAATAAACTCAGAGCCAGTCATAGCAGTCAAAGATATAATTGATAAATACGGCAGCAGGAAACCAATAATGATTTCAGAATCAGGCTGCGGACACTATGTAAAAACCCAGAATGAGAACACCACAGAATTTGCGCTCAGAAGACTCAAGGAGTATTATTCATATTTGCCTATGGTTTATCCGCAAATCAAGTTGATAGCGTATTTTGATTATTACGTTGACGGAGAAACAAATGATTTCAGACTTTCGTCAAATAACACGCTTTGCAATGAGTACCTGAGGCTCACAAAGACAGGGCGGTTTGTCCAAGACAGCTTTAATAACAGTACCGATCTGTGCTATCGTGAGATAACGGACGGAATAAATCTGGAAAGCGTTTTCTCAATTTCGTGCTATGCTCATAGTTATAATGATACTTTGAAAAGTGTTGCATATTACATTGACGGAAAATATTTAGGGATGTCAAACGAGATACCGTTCACGACATATATTGATGCCGCTGGGTATTTCGGTAAGCACAGCCTGAGCTGTGTCGCATTGTTTGAAAGCGGAAAGACATTGACAAGGGATTCAACTGTAAACATAGGCGAAGCGGGGAAAGGCGTCAAGGTAAACATATCCGGAAAAACGGTATCGTTCGACCAGGAGCCTATAATATATAATGACAGGACTATGGTTCCGATGCGGAAAATATTTGAGGCTCTCGGCGCTGATGTAAACTGGGACGGCAATTCAAAAACAGCGAGCGGAAAACGCGGCGACAGAACTGTGAAGATCACAGTCGGAAGCAAAAAAATGTATGTCAATAGCAAGGTCATAGATCTTGATGCGCCGTCGTTTGTTCTTTCGGATCGGACGCTTGTGCCGGTCAGGGCAATAGCAGAGGGACTGGGCTGTGATGTGGAATGGGACAACAGAACATATACCGTAGATATAACGCCGAAGGTTTTTAAGTGGTCTGAATGGATGAAAAAACTGCCGGAAAATATTGATGCGGATCTGTATTATATTGAAAAAAAGGAACAGTATCGCTACAGAGATAAAGAATACTTTGAATTATCAAACAGGTATTCACTCGCGGGGAATTACGTTCGGACAGAAACATCCTATGGCGACTGGAGCGAATGGCAGAGCAGCTATATAAGCGAGAACGAAGGTACCGAAGTGCAAACACGAACGCAGTCATCACCTGTTAGCTATCATTATGCGCATTGGTGCACGGGGGATATTTCAGATTCCTCTCACAGATACAGAACGAGTAATTATAAATTTTGCGATGAAGCCATATATCATGATCTTGGCTGGTTTGACAGCCCGCTGCCGTATTCAGAGGATAGTGACAGTGATTATACACACTATATTAATGGCGAAAAACACCGTTGTTCTAACTCCTGTTGGAGGTGGTACCTTGTAGAAACAAGCGGCGGTGACTATACAGAATACAGATATAGGAAAATTTATCGTAAGTATATATATTGGCAGTGGGGAGATTGGTCGGAGTTTTCCGATAGAGAGCCTGATTATAGTTTTACAAGAGATGTTGAGACACGAATACTGTACAGATATAAAGAGAAATAAAAGTTGAATATCATAGATGTTTATAATACAAGGAGGTCAGTTATAGGAATATTCGATTTATTTTCAAAGAAAGAAAAAGCAAAGGATATAAGGAGAAATGAGCTCTATCAATTTAGCTCTTTTCGAGATAAGTCTGCTTATATTAATTAATATAGCTTTTTAGATAAAAATATTGCAATTGTAACAAAATTATGTTATACTAATATCATTCGAGATTTGCTGCGGTATGTTAATAACACAGAATGTTGTGTTGATCATCATTATATAAGCGGTAACTTGCAGAGCATATTTGATTTATCAAATCGGAGTGATAAATATGGATTGGATAAAAGTAACAATATATACGACAAATGCCGGGATAGAGCCGGTCAGCGGCAGGCTGATGCAGCTTGGTATAACCGGACTTGAGATAGAGGACGAGAGCGAGTTCAGAGATCACTTAGAGCAGACAAGAGAGTTTTGGGATTATGTTGATGAGGATCTTGAAAAACGCATGTCGGGTGAGACGCGAGTTATAGCGTATGTCAGTGATGATATTCCCGGAAGAGAGCTGCTTGCGGCGATAAACGGCAGTATGGCCGAGCTTCGCGGCATGGATGGGGCAGATGTTTTCGGCAGACTTGCGGTAGAGACCGAAGGAACGAGGATGGAGGACTGGGCAAACGCTTGGAAGAAATATTTTCACCCGATCGAGATCGGTGAAAAACTTTTGGTCAAGCCTGAATGGGAGGAAATAAGCGAGCCAACAGACCGTGTAGTATTTAACATTAATCCGGGCATGAGCTTTGGTACAGGATCGCATGAGACAACACAGCTATGTCTGGAACGGCTTGAAAAGCACATAAAACCGGGTTGCAGGATGCTTGATCTTGGCTGCGGCAGCGGTATCCTTTCGGTAGTGTCACTATTATTGGGCGCGAAAGAGGCATTGGCGGTCGATATTGATCCCAACTGCATAGATACCGCATACATGAATGCGGATATGAATAACGTGCCGCGTGAAGTGTATACCGTTATAAGCGGTAATGTTCTTACCGATCCGGCTGTTAAGGCGGTTATCTCAAAGAATAAATATGAAGTAGTTGCAGCAAATATAGTAGCGGATGTTATCATCGGACTTGCTCCCGCTGCGCGGGAATACATGGCCGACGGCGGAGTGTTCATTACGTCCGGTATAATTGACGGACGGCAGGATGAGGTTAAGGCTGCGCTTGAGGCAGAGGGCTTTACGGTAGTGGAAAGTAAACGCAGAAAGGATTGGTGGTCCTTTGTCTGCAAATAATATAACTGCTCACAGCGCCGGAGGCTATAATTTTTACACGTTGAATTCCGGCGGCAAAAGCTTTGTTATCGGCGGTGTTCCGGAGCAGTATGCGGGTGAGTACATAAAAACGGCGACGGAATGTGACGCCGTGATTTTGCTTACATCAAAGCCGGAATTTACCGGCGGTATGGATGCGTTGCTTGATATCAAGCCGGATATAGAGGTTTACGGCAGTCCGGCGGCGCTCAGGAATATAAAAGAGATAGTGAATCGCGCTGTTAACGAAAGGCTTATAAAGGACGGCATGGAGGATCATGGTATTTGCTTTCATGTAACGCCGGGGCTGGACTGGGTAGATACGGTCATGGCGGTCTGTAATGGAGTGTTGTTCTCAGGTCAGGCTTTTTCATCCGAAGCGGAGGGCGCTAAAGAATATTATAACCGTTATCTTGCGGTGAACAGCGGATTTGTTCTTTCCGCGCTTGACCGTCTGGCGGATGAGGATATAAGCTTCATATACCCATTCCGCGGCGAGGCGCAAGCTCCGGAGGCGGCATTTGCGGCATACCGCATATTGGCGGAAGCTCCGGAGCGTAGCAGTCCGCGCGCGGTCATTATATATTCAAGCAAATACGGATATACAAAGGCGCTTGCAGAACGGGCGGCAGCGTCGCTCGGTGCGGCATACAAAACAAAGGTGTTTGATGCTGACATCTGCAGCGCAGCAGAAGCGGCGGATGCCATAAATGCGGCAAAGGTTTTTGCGGTCGGCACAAGGACAATAAATCGTAATGCGCCGCAGAGTATATGGGATATAATAACACGGATAGACACTGTTAACAAACGCGGAATGCCTTATTTTGTTTTTGGCTCGTTCGGCTGGGCGGGAGACGGGATAAAGCTTATAGATAAGACTCTTGCCGCAATGGGACTGCGACGTGCGGCAAAGCCGGTAGAGGTTTTGTTCAAGCCTACACAAGAGGATCTTGACAAGATCGATAAAGAAGTCAAAGAACTAATGAAATAAAAACACATAGTAGGAATGTTTTATGAATGAAATGATGCCAAATGCTGCTGCAAGGACAGCAATCTCCTTAAAAAATACAGAAAATGAGAGCTGCCGTTTCGGGCAGCTCTCAATTGCATCATGATCGATCCTTATTTATCTTGCAACAAATTCCTGTGTCCAGTAGATAGTACCTGACGAGTCAGCTACAGCACCCACGCCGATCTCCTTAACATTGGCATTCAGTATGTTGGCACGATGACCGGAGGAGTTCATCCATGCATTCATTACGGCCTCGGGTGTTCTCTGCCCGTAAGCAATATTTTCCGCCGCTGTTTTGTATCGTATTCCGGCAGCCCTCATCCTGTCAAAGGGAGAAAGTCCGTCCGGATTTGTGTGATCAAAAAATCTGCGGTTTATCATATCTCGGCTATGTGCCCGTGCGACCGCCGCAAGATCATTGGCCCATGCCAGCTGAGGGAGTCCGTAGCCGGCGCGTGTTTTGTTTACGAGGTCAAAGACTTCTTTTTCGATAGCGGAGGCTGTCACTTCTACCATTGAAGTCTCCGCGGGTTTTGCCGTTGCCCTTGGCGCTGCCGTTGCTCTTGGCGCTGCCGTTGCTCTTGGCGCTGCGGTTACCTTAGGCGCAGCCGGTGCCTGCGTCGGTTTAGTTTTTCTGCTGCTTGAGGGTGTTGCTGTTGCTCCGTAAAGTTTATTCAGATAGTCAATAAGCTGTTGAACGGAGGTTATCTTCTGAATTTCGATTTTTTCGTATGTATTCGGACATTTTGCAAATGCCGTTGGCGCTACTGTTAAGACGGTGAGTCCACATATAAGCGCTTTTTTGATTTTGTTCATTTTTATCTCCCTTCGATTTTTCACCCTTTCATGATGCATTTTTATTATAGCACTTTTGCTGCTGGAAGTAAATGCAAAATATATGGATATAGAGGAAGGGTGCGCCAAATAGCTTGACATTTGAGGGTTATAATAGTATAATAGGTTATAAAATAGGTAGGGAGGTGTAGTTGCTGTGCCTATAAGGATACCGGATAAGCTTCCGGCAACAAAGCAGCTTACAAAGGAAAATATCTTTGTTATGACAGAAAAACGCGCTGCTTCACAGGACATTCGTCCGCTGAGGATAGCGATAGTAAATATTATGCCTGAAAAGATAAAAACGGAAACGCAGCTGATGAGGTTGCTGTCAAACACGCCGCTGCAGGTTGAGGTGGATCTGCTGCAAATGAGCTCGCATGTGTCAAAGAACACACCTGACGAGCACCTTTCGGCGTTTTATAAGACCTTTGATGATATAAAGCACCAAAAATATGACGGTATGATAATAACAGGCGCGCCTGTGGAGAACATTGAATTTGAAGATGTCGACTACTGGGATGAACTTGTGGAGATAATGGAATGGTCAAAGACGCACGTGACCTCAACATTGCATATATGCTGGGGTGCGCAGGCGGGGCTGTATTATCATTACGGCATACCAAAGTACGGGCTGCCGCAAAAATGTTCCGGTGTGTTCCGCCACAGAGTGCGCCGCAAAACAGCAAAGCTTGTGCGCGGATTTGACAGCCATTTTTACGCTCCGCATTCACGTCACACGGAGGTGCGGGAGGAGGACATTGACAAGGTCCCAGAGCTTGAGATACTCTGTGATTCCAAGGACGCTGGCGTATATATAGTAACAACAAAAAAAGGCAGACGGATATTTGTGATGGGACATAGCGAGTACGATGCGGACACGCTGAAAAACGAATATTTCAGAGATCTTGAAAAGGGAATGCATCCGACGATACCAAAGAACTATTTTGCCGGTGATGACCCGAAAAAAAAGCCAATAGTGCGCTGGCGTTCGCACGCGCACCTTCTGTTTGCAAACTGGCTCAACTACTTTGTTTATCAGATCACACCGTATAATATCGAGGATATACAGTAAAAAATTAATATAGCGGTACGTTTTGCATAGCTGACGGTACCGCTTTTTATTTATAAGAAATTGCACGATGAATTTCAGTTTGTAGAGGTGTTTGTGGGCGGCATAGCCGCCGACCAGGGCTGCCCCAAGGCAGGGACAGCAGAGCATTGCCGCAAACATCTACTCGATAAACTGAAGTTTATCTAACAATTCCATCAGCGCCGGTTTGCTACGCGTTCAGTCAAAGCTATAGCAAAGCTTACGTGTTCCACGAATGCGCATAAACTTTGTTTCCTTTATAAACGTCTGTTATATTACCCACAAATGCTCCAGCAATATCTTTATTCCGAGCAGTATCAGGATAATTCCTCCGGTCAGCTCGGCCTTTTTCTTGTATTTAAGCCCAAATACGTTTCCTATCTTTACGCCCGCCGCTGAGAATATAAAGGTCGTGCAGCCTATGAGCAGGACGGAGAGCATAAGCTGCGTCAGTGTTGGTATAAGGAATGCGAAGGTTATACCTACTGCAAGAGCATCTATGCTTGTGGCAACTGCCATTGTCAGCATTACTCTAAACGCAAGCGAGCTGTCCGCGTCCTCTTCCTTGCCATTTACAGCCTCTCGGATCATATTTCCTCCGATAAACGAGAGCAATATAAAGGCTATCCAGTGATCAATTGCGGTTATATATGAGGCAAAGGTTGAGCCGAGAAAGTAGCCTATAACCGGCATAAGTGCCTGAAACCCGCCAAACCATGCGCCGACTATCAGCGTATGCCGCAGCTTCAGCTCAGGCGTTGCAAGCCCCTTGCATACCGATACTGCAAAGGCATCCATTGAAAGTCCGGCAGCGAGAAATAACAGTTCTATTATCCCCATTCATTATCTCCTTAAAAACAAGTCATAGCTTTACAAGTATATCACGGCAAAATATAGTTGTCAATATTTTATTTACAGCTATATCCGAATATGCGCGGTATTTTTATTTTTATGAGGACATATACTCCATTAGGTGATGTCGTCAAGTTAAGCGAGTATGACTCGGCAGCCGCCGCTCGCGGTAGCTGCCAAGCTGCCACAAACATACATTAGATTGACAACATTGCTCCGTTAGGAGGTATGGAAATGAAAAGGGTATTATTTGCGTTGTTTGCAACAATAGTTATAACGGTAGTGATACCGCTTGTTATAGTTGAATTTGTCCCGCCTATGCATAATGCGGCGTCTACCGCGCCGCGTCCGGCAGCAACAATGGGGGCGGATACATGAGAAGCTCCTTTCTCGCCGGCGCAGCGATACTCATGGCTGCAAATATAATA
This sequence comes from Clostridia bacterium, assembly GCA_017404065.1. Classification (GTDB taxonomy): domain Bacteria; phylum Bacillota; class Clostridia; order UBA1381; family UBA1381; genus Ornithomonoglobus. Next base: position 23,628 of record JAFRDB010000106.1, on the reverse strand, counting down.
TCTAAAGCGCTCGGTGCTGTGCTCAAAATACCGCTTACATACATAATGCACGAGGAGGGCATGGCTGTATATAACACCGCATTCGGCGTATATATAATGTTTTTGTCATTTTTCATTTCGGGTATGCCGTTTGCCGTGCAAAAGCTTACAGCGGCTGCACATGCGCGCGGCAGCGATGGAGATGCAAAGGAGATCGTTTTTGTCGCAACGGTAGTTTTGACCGCAGCGGGTATGATCGGAACCTTAGTTATGTGGCGGTTTTCAGAATTTTTTGCGCTTGCAATGAAGGAACCGCGTGCCGGACTTGCGCTACGCGCGATCGCTCCGGCTGTGCTTTTTGTGGCGCTCGGCACATCAGTAAAAAGCGGATTTCAGGGGAGATCGGATATGCTGCCGACAGCGACATCACAGGTTATTGAAGCAATTATAAAGCTGTTTGCAGGATACCTTTTAGCAGTATTTCTTATAAGCCGCGGCGCGGAATATGCCGCCGCAGGAGCAGCGGGCGGCGTTACAGTGGGAGAGACAGCAGCAACTTTCATACTTGCTCTGTGGTATATTGTTTCGTATAGGAGAATAAAAAGGAGCCGAAAAGGCTTTGGTAAAGTTCTTGTTGAGCTCGGTTCGGTGGCGCTGCCGTTGTTATTTATATCAATAGTTGTTTCCGGATTTTCCATGTGCGAGACCTCGGTTTTGAGGGCGAGCTTGTTGCGCGCAGGACTAAGCGAGGAAAAAGCGCGGTTTGTTTACGGCGCATATACAGGCTATGCTATGACGCTGCTAAATCTTCCGGCGGGTTTTCTTGCAACCTTGGGAATAAGTATAATCCCTGTCATATCAGGCGCGGCTGAATTAAAGGATATGAAAAAAATACGTACTGCCGCGTGGAGGGGAATAGGTTTATGCACTGTGTCGGGTATTATAGCCGCGGTTAGTATTGCGGTATTTGGTGAATTGATGCTGCTCATTATATTTCATAATACCTATAGCGCTCCCATGCTGCGTTTTGCCGCGCCGTCTGTGATGTTTATATGCGTTATGCAAATGAGCTGCGCTATTCTCCAGTCATTGGGATATATATGGCGTTCGTTTATCGCATCCGTATCGGCGGCATGTATAAAGCTTATATGCTCTGCAATACTTGCGTCTGTACCGGTGCTGAATATTTACGGTGCAATAATAGGCTCAGACATAGCTTTTTTTGTCGGAATGGTGGTGAGCTTGCTGTTTGTCGCCGGATGTGTGAATAGTAAAAAGCTAAATTATTTGTGAATGAAACCGTAAATCTCAGTTTAAATTAGTAGCTTAGTGGGCTACCGCCCCCTAAAACCCCTGTTGCACACGCATCTGAGCAGGGGGCGCGGGGGACGGCAGTCCCCCGATAAACTTAAATTTAAACGATTATTACCGGTTTGTTCGCTCATTCAAAAACTGTAAAATACTACAAGAAACTCTTGACAAATGATATTGGATACGATACAATTTAATAGAAGTTATAATGTAAGCGATGAATAGGAGCTTATTTGCTCTGTAAGCTATTGAAAGGAGATCGGTAAAAATGAAAATCACAATTCTGAACGGCAGTCCGAGAAAAGAGAACACGGCGGCCATGGTTGATGCCTTTGCCGAGGGTGCAAAGGAGGCAGGACATGAGGTGGACATACTTCATGTGGGTAGAATGAAAATTGCAGGATGCCTCGGATGCGAATATTGTCACGGCAAGGGCGAGGGGAAATGTATTCAGAAGGACGATATGGAAAAGGTTATTCCGGCATATATTGAAAGCGATATGTTAGTATATGCATCCCCTGTTTACTATTTTGATGTAACCGCTCAGCTCAGTGCGGCTATGCAGAGGGTTTACTGCATCGGCAAACCGCAGAAGGCTAAAAAAGCAGCGCTGCTTTTAAGCTCGGGTTCACCGAATACCGGAACGGGCGCAATCGAAACATATAAAAATATGCTCGGCTATATGGGCATAGAGGATTTCGGCGTTTGCGCACTTGCGGGCGAAGAAAACAAATCGGAGGAAAAGCTTGCCGCGATCCGCGATTGGGCGAAAAGCCTGTAATAATGCATAGTAAGCTTACTGTCAGTTAAAAGGCATTCTAAGACAAATCGGAACAGTCTCGTTTGTCAGATCACAGTAAACGCTAAGCATCTATTGATAGAAATTAGAACACTTCACAATCAAGGACAAAAGGGGAGTTTTCAATATCCGTGCATTTGAAGAAAAGTGATAGATGCAAGATATACGGATAAGGCAACCATGCACCGCTTTGACAAAATCTTCAAGTCGAAGCGGTGCATTCCTGTTTTCAATTCTTTCGAACAGATTCATGGAGATTTCAAGCATAAATACCGTTTTATTCTATTTATATATCGGATCGTATGTATAATCAATAACTTTATATAAATCGCCTGTTCTGCTTATCTTATATACCCAATGACTTATTGTGTTTTTAGTTATGCCGTTTTCCGTTTCTCTTAATTCTTCGGTATCCCAAACATAGTAATAAGAACCATATTGTCGCACATCCTGTACAGACCAAGAAACAATGCTTTGAGTGAGTGACGGATGTTTCTTTTTATAACCTGTCTGCTGATTGTATGCCGTAGAACCCGGTGCAAGATAATCTAAGATCTCTTCTGAGCCATAGTTCATAAAATCATCACACAATATGACATAGTTGCCTATAAATTCATTCATCAACATAAAAGCTGTATCATCAGATGCTTCACTGTTATGAATTTCCGGCATTCTTTTGTAAGTAAGATTAGGGTTATAAAGAGGTACTCTTTCAACAGCAGGTTCTATTGGTTCTTCGGTAGGAATCTGTGTCGGTATTTCGGTAGGGATCTGTGTCGGTTCCTCAGTGATCTCGGCAGTTTCTACAGCGTCTTTCTGAGTGTTGTCGCTGTTTTTATCTTGTCCGTTTTCTTTCGACGAAAAAAAGAATAAGCTGCTGAAAAATGCAAGGAAACCCAAGATTGCAATAATAGACACAGCTAAAACAACATACAAGGTCTTTCTGCTTTTTGTTGTATTGACATTATTTTGATTTATGTTTCTGTAATCATCGTAGCCATACATTGCCCCGTTATACAAGCCATCATAAAGCTCCTGCATATTCTGAAGCCTTTGTTCACGATATAGTGCCAAGCCCCGCATCAATATCGATTCTTTATTGCGATCTATTCTTATACCAAGCTCTGTCGGTGTCTTTAACCGATCCTCACGTATCCGCTCTAAAGCCTCAGGCGGCAATACCCCTGCTATAGCCCGGTACATGGTCGCACATAATGCATAAACGTCCGTCCATGCGCCTTGCTCTCCGTGAGTTCTGTATTGCTCTTCCGGAGCGTAGCCCGGCTTTAATTGGATCGATAAGCTCTTATTATCAACTATGCTTCTTGCCGCTCCGAAATCTATCAGCTTTACCTGTGAATCCGGTGTTATCATTATATTGTCGGGACTTATATCTCTATGTATTATCCCAAGCTTATGTATTTCTTGCAAAGAATATATCAGTGATTTCAGCATGTGGAATACTTCTTCACTGTCCAACCTTCCGCGCTCTTGCAGCATGTCTTTAAACGGCTTTCCCTCAATAAACTCCATCACTATATATGATGTGCCGTTCTCCATAAAAAAGTCTATTACAGACACTATTCCGGGCAGCTTGTCCATTTTTGCCAAAGCCTTGGCTTCATTAACAAACTTTTCTCTGCCTTCATAAAAATATTTTTCACTCTGGCCTGTGAAAATTGTGACTGTTTCTGTTAAATTCCGTGTAACCATGCCGTTGGGGAAATATTCCTTTATCGCTACCTTGCGTTCAAGATTCAGGTCCATACCGATATACGTTATGCCGAATCCGCCTTCGCCTATAGCTTTGCCTATAATGTATTTGCCGTTAAGAATACTTCCCGGTGCTAAATGATGAGCCGGGTACGCTTCGCTTCCGTTGACATATCCGCAGTTATAACACGGTCTTCCTTTTTCTGTTTTACTCATACATGAATAGCATATTTCCATGTTTTATCCTCCGCTTATTAAAAACAGTCTTACTAAAATTGTTTAAAGTATTCTTGTAAATCTGTAATTATTTACAAAAAACAATACTACACCAATACATCTTGCATTATAGCACAATTGCAAAAATATTTCAATAAACATTGGGAGCTTTTTGTTGTTTAAAGTGTAGAAATTAATACATTTTTCTTATTATTGACAAAATACAAAATCAGATGTATAATTATAATATGCAACAGGGGTTGCATAACAAGTGTTGCAAACTGAAAGGAAGATTTTATGCCGCCGAAAGTGAAATTTACTTCAAACGAAATTATTGAAGCAGCCGTCAAAATTACGAGGAAAAAAGGGATAGGTGCCGTTACTGCAAGAGAGGTAGGCTCGACATTGGGGGCATCTTCCAGACCGATTTTTACATATTTTGATACGGTTGAAGATCTTAAAAGAGAGGTATACCTCTATGCCAAAAATCTGTATAAGCAATATGTTGAAAACGGCTTAAAGGCGGAAATACCGTTTTTAGGCGTGGGGCAGCAATATATTCGTTTTGCAAAAGAGGAACCCAATCTTTATAAATACTTGTTTCTGACACCGCCTGACGGTGTGCAAGGCGGAGTTATGGAAGGACTTAAAATGTCGCAGGATCTGGCGCGTGAATCGCTGATGAGAATTTATAATATGGACGCGGACACCGCCGATAAATACTTCCGTGATTTGTGGTTGGTGGCGTATGGTTTTACCACGATGATCGCAATCGGCGAATGTCCTTATAATGATGAAGAGATAAGTGCAATTTTCGCAGAGTTCAGCCTTTCGATCTGCAAGGCATATAAGGAAATCCCCGGCTTGCCTTGCGGTAAGTTTGATAAAGATGCTATTTTTAAAGAGCTCGTCAAGAAAGGTAAAGAAAATAATGATATTAAAGACTGAACGTTTGTTATATGAGGCTTTTAAGATATGATTGGAACTGAAAGGAGCTAATGTTAAAATGAAAACGATAATTATTTATGTTTCCGTACACCACGGAAACACCAAAAAAGTAATAGAAGCGATAGCTTCAAAAAACGATGTGAAGGTTTTTGATGTTTTGTCAAAAGAGAGAATAGATCTTGAGGAGTATGACTGTATAGGAATAGCGTCGGGAATTGCTTACGGAAAATACTATCCGCAGATGATCAAGTTTGTAGAGAACAATCTGCCCGGATCAAAAAAAGTTTTCTTTATCCATACGGCGGGCTCTCCCAGAGAAAACCACAATTCTGCCGTAAAGGCTGTTGCCGAATCAAAGGGCTGTGAATGCTTGGGCGCGTATTTCTGCAAAGGCTTTGACACATACGGCCCCTTCAAGCTGATAGGCGGAATTGCAAAGGGACACCCGGATAGCGCTGAAATTCAAGGGGCAATAGATTTTTTTGATAAAATATCGAAATAGTAATCTGAGACAAAATGGGATTTGTGGAGGTGATCATAGTGAATCAATTTAACGAATATGTAAAGGAGCGTTTTTCCGCAGTCGGTGATATTGTCATAAAATCCATGATGGGCGGATATCTTGTGTACTTTAACGGTAAACTGATAGGTGACATTGGAGATAACGAACTATTTTTAAAGAGAACGCCGACATCGGACAGACTTCTTGCCAACTCAGAGCTGCGTTATCCTTATGAAGGTTCAAAGACGCTGATGCACGTATTTGACCAATTTGAGGACGCGGATTTGATTGCCGAATTACTGGAAGGCATGTATGCGGAACTGCCCGAAAGGAAACTCAAAAATGCAAAATGAGACTGAAAAATTCTAATTTGTTTCACATGACATGTTGAACTTTGATTTGGAGATGTTTTTATGAAGAATAATAACAAGAATAATAAAAGCACATCAGGTCTGGCAATTGGTATGTGTCTCGGCATTTCAGTAGGCACTGCTATCGGAGCATCAACACATAATATGGGATTGTGGATGCCGATAGGAATGGGCATAGGTATGTGTCTTGGACTTGCGTTTGGACATAATAATTCAGGCGTTGATAATAATGATACAAAGAAATAGCGCATTACAAGGAGAAATAAAAAGAATGAAAAAGTTTATAGCATATTGCGGACTTGATTGCGAGGCTTGCGAGGCGCGAATTGCAACAATAAATGATGATAGCACATTACGTAAAAAAGTCGCAAAAGAGTCGTCGGAATTGAACGGCGTGGAAATTACGGCTGAAATGATAAACTGTGTCGGATGCCGGACAGACGGTGTAAAAACGCTTTATTGTGAGTCGCTTTGTCCCATAAGACAGTGTGCAAAGGATAAATATGAGACCTGTGGAGATTGCTCTGAAGCTGCGCTTTGCGAAAAAGTGAAAATGATAACAGACAATAATCCGGATGCGAGGCATAATCTTAAATTTTGAGAAAGGGAGAGAAAGAAATTGAAAATACTTGTACTGAACGGAAGCCCCAAAAAAGAAAAAAGCGATACAATGTGCATCACCCGTGCCTTTCTTGAAGGAATGAATGAGGTGACCGAGCAGTATATACATATAGTTAATGTCATCGACAAGCACATAGAATACTGCTCCGGCTGCTTTACCTGTATGCTGAGCGGCGGCAATTGTATCCATAAGGACGATATGCGTGAAATATTAGAGGAAATACTAAAAAGTGATCTTTTGATTTTCAGCTATCCTCTGTACTGCTATGGTATGACTGCGCCCTTAAAAGCGCTGCTTGACCGCACATTGCCGCTTTCCTCTATGGCGATGCAGAAGATAGGTGACAGATATGAGCACATCGGTCAGGCGGATTTTTCGCGCCTTAAATATTTGATGATCTGCGGCTGCGGATTTCCAAACAGTAAGCAGAATTTTGAGCCGGCGGTGGCACAGTTTAAGCTGTGTTTCCAAAACGGTCACACGATTATTACCGTCCCCGAAAGCCCTATGTTTAACGCGCCGGAGGCGGAAACGGTCACTGCGCCGCGCCTTGCACTTATAAAAGAAGCAGGTCGGCAGTATGCGGAAACCGGTGCGATCGAAGAATCTTTGATCTCTAAAATCACTTCGCCCATGATCCCCGAAGAGCTGTATGTGGAAATAGTCAATGGAGGCATTAAATAGATCCGTACGATATGGAAACGCTATATAAATCAAAATTTACAGTATTTTTTGATGAGCCGTTTTGGATAGGCGTGTTTGAGCGGATCGAAGGCAGAAAGCTCTCGGTATGCAAAATTACGTTTGGTGCAGAGCCTACCGATTCGGAGATTTATGCTTTTCTGCTCTCAAACTATAACAAATTAAAGTTCAGCAAGCCTATCAAAACAGAGCAAAAGCAAAAAGCGGACAATCTGAAAAGACGCCTCAGAAACGCAAAGAAAACGCTTGAAAACAAAGGCATCGGAACCAAGTCGCAGCAGGCACTCAAAAAGCAGCATGAAGAAATAAAAACAGAGAGAAAAACAGCAGATAAAGAGCAAAAAGAAGCTGAAAAGTACCGACGGTTTGTCTTAAAACAGCAAAAACGCAAAGAAAAGCATAAAGGACATTAGACAGATAGGTGTGGTACAGAAATAAACGTGGTTCTATATATCCACGGGATCAGGAGGAAAAGAAATGGTTAAAAATGATTATTTGATTCGGTCAGAAAGAAAAGAAGACTACCCTGTGGTGGAAAATCTCATCCGTGAGGCTTTCTGGAATGTGTATCGCCCCGGGTGTCTTGAGCACTATCTCATAACACGATTGAGGGAGCATCCTGACTTTGTCAAAGAGCTTGATTTTGTTTTGGAAAAGGATGGCAGGATCATTGGTCAGAATGTATTTGTTAAGGCAAATATTAAGAGCGACGAAGGAAGGAATATTCCGATTTTGACAATGGGACCTATTTGCATTACCCCCGAACTGAAACGGCAGGGTTACGGTAAAATCCTGCTTGATTACTCATTAGAAAAAGCCGCCGCGCGTGGCTTCGGTGCAGTATGCTTTGAAGGGAATATTAACTTCTATGGCAAAAGCGGATTTACCTTTGCAAGTGAATTCGGACTCCGTTATCACGGGTTACCCGAAGATGCAGATGCATCATTCTTCCTGTGCAAAGAATTGATACCGGGATATTTAAGCGGTATTACAGGAGAATATGCACCGCCGGAGGTTTATCTTTTCCCTGCGGAAGAAGCAGAAGAATTTGATAAAAAATTCCCTCGCAAAGAAAAGCTGAAGCTGCCGGGACAACTTTTCTGATAATAATATAAGTATTTTAGAAACAACTAACAATGCACCGCTTTTGACAAGATTTCAAGTCAGAAGCGGTGCATTTTCAGTTTTCCGAGAAAAGTTCCATTGTGAAATAAAAGAAAGTGTTTCCCGGCAATACACTTTTGTATATAAGTGAAATATCAACTTTGCCGGTGTGAAATAAGGAGCTTCGGCTCTTTATTTTTTTTTCAAAACACTTGCGGATTTCGGCTCGTTGTGGTAAAATATATATATATTTGGCAGAAATAATTGACAAGGGTGTGGCATAGGCGTTTGCTTTTTTGTTTATTCAGGCAAACACAGCAACCAAGCTAAAGGAGGAAATCGGAAAATGAAATGTTCAAAGAAAACAAAACGGCTATTCAGTGTGCTGCTGGTACTTGCAATGTGCTTTACGCTTTTGCCGAGCATGACGCTCACGGCGTTTGCCGATGAAAGCTATGATCTTTGGGTAGGCGGCGTACAGGTAACAAGTTCAAATGCCGGAAATGTTTACGTATATTACTCTCCGGGAAACTGTATGTGGCCGGGTGTTGAAATGACGAAGTCGGACGACCAATACAAAGCAACCGTCAATTCCGATGCACTTACTGTTTCGGGCGGCAGCGTGACTGCTGTCGGCAACAACGGCGCTTTATTCACAGCCCCCACACTCGGCAGCGATGTTACAGCCGTTGCGTCCGCAAATATTGACGGCACCGACCAGGTTTCCTATGATGCAAGTCAGAATGACAGCTACAAATGGTTCCGGGCAACGGAGACCAACACCGACCTCACCATCGGAGGAAAGTCCGAATGGGAATTCGGTGACACCATCGAGTTTGGCAGTGAGGAGTTTTACTACATATATGATGAAGACAGAAGTGTGTACCATACCAATGGCGATGCGACGCTCCGATACGAAAGGTGGTCTTCCACATACAAACAGCATCTAATATATCTGTATATTCTCCCGACCCAATACTATATTTACATCCAACCGGAGGATTACGAAGCGGAAACTCCCCAAACGCCTGCCGGTTTGAAGCTTATCGGCGGTAACGGCACCGAGGATAACCCTTATGAATTTGCGATTTGGTATAAGTACACCGTCAATCTAACGGCGGGCGCGAATATGACAAAAACCTCCGGCGAGGGATCGCAGACGGTGAAGGAAGGCGACGCAATTACCGATGTGGTTTATACGGCAAACGACGGCTATTGTTTCCCCGAAACATACTCGGTAGAAGCGGTAAACGGAATAACCGTTACAAGAAACAGCGCAACCCAAATTACCGTTTCGGGTACACCGACCGGAAATGTCGATATCACGCTTACCGCGCCGTCGGCACACTCTCCGGCAGCAGCGGTAAAAGAGAATGAGCATTCCGCATCGTGCGAGGGAAGCGGAAGCTTTGATGAGGTTATATATTGCGCAGTTTGCGGCGAAGAGATCTCAAGAACGCCGAGAACTATTGACCCTCTCGGACATAATTGGGGGATACCTTCATATTCCTGGGCGGATGACAACAAAAAAGTGACCGCGTCCCGTGTATGCGGAAGAGACGCGTCTCATATTGACAGCGAGACGGTCAATACCGCTTCGGAGGTAACAAAACAGGCGACCGTGACCGCAAAGGGCGAGACCACCTATACAGCAACATTTACCAAAACAGCCTTTACAACACAGACAAAAACTGTTGCGGACATTCCCATGCTTGTTCCGACCTTCACAATTACCTTTAACGCAAACGGCGGTACAGTAACGCCTGCAAAAGATGAAACAGATACGGACGGAAAGCTTACAAGCCTGCCTACTCCGACAAGAAGCGGTTACAGTTTTAACGGCTGGTTTACCGCAGCAAGCGGCGGAACAAAGATAACGACCGAAACCGTATTTGACGCAGAAGCCGAAATTTTCGCACAGTGGACGAAAAACTCCCGCAGCCGTGGCGGTGGCGGCGGTGGCGGTTCTACTCCTGTGACCTATACCGTAACGTCCGGCGAAACGGACAACGGCTCTGTTACCGTAAATCCGAAAGATGCTACAAAAGGAAGCACCGTTACAATAACAGTTACACCCGACGAGGGCTATAAACTCGACAAGCTCACCGTTACAGACAAAGATGGCAAAGATGTTGAAGTGACTGAAAAGGACGGCGAATATACCTTTACAATGCCGGCGGGCAAGGTTGATGTAACACCTGTATTTGTGAAAGAGGACATCGAACCCACAACACCGCCTGCCGATCCTACACCGATGCCGACGGATGACGAAAATCCGTTTACAGATATCGCAAAAGGCGATTACTTCTATGACGCTGTGCTTTGGGCGGCAGAAAAAGACATCACACAAGGAACATCGGACATGAAATTCAGCCCGAATGAATCCTGCACACGTGCACAGACAGTTGCTTTCCTTTGGCGTACGGCAGGCTCACCCGAACCGAACACGGCGGATAGCCCGTTTGCGGATATAAAGGCAGACGACTATTTCTATAAGGCTGTTCTTTGGGCGTATGAAAACGGTATTACAAAGGGTACAAGCGACACAACTTTCAGCCCGCATGATACTGTAACACGCGGACAGACCGTTACATTCCTTTACCGTATGAAAGGCGAGAAGGCAAGCGTCGAAAATCCGTTTGAGGATGTTTTTGAGGGTGATTACTATTATGATCCTGTGCTTTGGGCGTATGAGAATGAGATCACAAGCGGCACAACCGATACCACATTCAGCCCCGCTGACAACTGCCTGCGCGGACAGATAGTAACATTCCTTTATCGCTGCTATAAATAATCAAACGATATAAAGAGCCTTTATAAAAAAAATTAAAATGCACCGCTTTGGCAAAATCAAGTCCAAAGCGGTGCATCTGTTTTCCGAGAAAAGATATGTTGTAAAAAACGGAAAAGTGTACTTGTAAATTATATTGAAGTTCATGATTATTTGCTGTTATACGCTTTAAAGCCCAACTCTTCCTGCATCAGAATAGTCAAAGGAATGCCGAGCCCCATAGGGAACAGAGAAGAGTTCAACATAACGGTCGTTGCAAAGAGCCATATATCGACCGTGGGGTATACAATTGCGACAGCAGGCGTTATTATAAGCGTTTCCAAAAAAGCGGCGCATATAATCAGCATTGTATGAATTAGAAGATTTTTCGCACTCCTCAACGAGAATGGGCTTTTTGATATATGCGCCCAAAACCAATAAATAATAAACGGGCCAAGAAAATTTGCAACGAATCCCGCTATGCACGACCATCGGAGGCTATCGCTCACAATGTCCATTATGAGGTTGCCAACCGCCAGGGAAAGACAGCCCTGAGATCCGAAAAAGACAGCATATATAGGCGTTAAAAGCATAACAGGACGGATATCCGTAAAGCCCGGTATAACGTCCATCACCTTAAACGGCAATGCGACAACAAGATATACAAAGATCTGTACGATAAAAAACATTAAACTTTTCACAAACGGCTTTTTATTCATGCTCGTCCGCCTCCTTTTTGCCAATGGCCTTAAAATCGATCAGATTTACAAGGTTACCTGCTACGACAAAAAATACTCCGATCAAGATATACGGAGACAGCTTTATCGGGGTGACAAGGCTTGACGGAAGCAGTATGCCCCAGATCGTAGAAAAAATAATTTCGATCGAATATATAATCGTAGCACTTGCCGGTGTTGTTCTGCGCTGCGCGAAAAAGTTTAAGGTCTGCGCAAATGCAACAATAAAGTATGAGTAAATAAACATACTTGCTATCATTTGCTTTGTCCATTCAATTGAAGCAAATGTGCGTTTATCGCTTGCAAACCACAAACTGAAGCTTATCACCGCGCCCACTGCACATACAAGTGCACTTATAACGATCGGGTCAAACTGCTTGGTATACTTGTTCACTTTAATTATATAAACAGCCCTTATAACACATCCGCCAAATATCAAAAGAAAACCCGTTATCTGACTCATTCGTACGCTTTCAATGCAGCTGAAAAATATGCCTGTAAGAACAAGCGCCGCACCCAGCCATGTATTTAACTCCGTTTTTTCTCTCATAGTAAGCAGAATAACGGGAAGCACAACGACAGTCATAGAAAGTGTAAAAGAGCCTGTCGAAACATCAAAATCGTTTAGCCCATATATATACATTGTATTATAAGCCATACATAGTATACCAAGCCCGATACATACTTTTATAATACTTGCGCCGTGCTCTCGCAAGCTTTTGCAAATACGCTTCCAGAACGACACAAAAATAAGTGTCGCCCCTATTGCGAAGGTAATGCAATTTGTTGCATACGGCGAAACGCTATCGGGTATGCAGGCAAATATTATTACCTCCGTAGACCAACAAAGCGTTACGCAAAGCAGACACAGATTTGCCTGCAGCTTATTCATTCCAATCACAATGATTTCTCCTTATGTGATTTTTTTGTTTATATCAGTATTATACATTAAAAACAGCGATTTTGCAAGAAGATATAGCTAAAAATCTTCATTTTTGGTGATTTATACATATAATTAACATTTAATTATAACATTAAAATTTGATGAAATTGATCAATCAGATAATATCACATATAAAGATCGACAAAATTTTTATGTATGTGTCAATCGTTTTATGCGGACTACATATGTTCGGCAAAAAGTGCGTGATTGGCTATCTTCATTAGATTTGAAACGTAAAACACTTAACCGCCCTAATTTTATTGATAATCTATAGTTGACCCGTTCTGAAAAGCACGATACCGATATCTAGATCGTGCTTTTCAGAATTATTGCTATAAAATCATAGGATATTAACAGCTTATATATTCTGCTATTCGGTTATAAGTTTGTTTTGCAATTTGGATAGGGGAATCTGGTATCTAATACATTTCGTACTTCAATACCGTGCCTGAGGGCATAATCCACGGTGTTTTTTGTACCACTCTTTTCTCCGGTAAAAACGGCAATTACCCTTTTGCTGTGGTTGACCATCCATTGATTGCGTAATTGAAAACAAGACTTAATATAAAATGGGCTTATAAACCGAACCAAGTCTGCGTTAGACATAATATAATTATAATCCAACTGCCAACTGCTTGTCCATTGTTTTTCAAAGTTAGGGTATGGTGATGCGCATATCAGTTTTACTTCTTTATCTGTTTTTCGCATATTTAGAACTATCATAGCTGCCCATATGTCAACGCCGCGTGCCATACCTGTTATAAAAACATTAAAGCCGTCAAAAACTGCCTGTTCAATTTCGGCTTTTAGTAATTCTTTGACTTTTTCTTCGGAAATGTGTAATTTCTCCGGACGATGTCCTGTAAAGCAACAGCGGTGTTGCCGTTTTTCTTCTTCATTAATCATCATAGCTTACCACTTTTTATAATCTGTTATTTTATTTGTTATAATTATTATTAGAATAGTAATAATTATTGCAAATATATCATATTTTTATTTATGTGTCAAGATGATAAAATATGTTTGGTGATATGAATGAACATTGAATTTAAAGATGATTATATAAAAATTGGTTTAAAAATAGCGTACTATAGAAAATTGAAATCCTTAACTCAAGAACAACTTGCAGAAATTCTTGATTGTGGCGTCTCTTTTATCGGACAAATAGAGGCACCTAATATTTATAAGGCAATTTCATTGGATACGCTTTTCAAGATCGCAAAAGCTCTTGAAGTGCCTGCCTATAAATTGCTGTATTTTGATAATTAAGTTTTAAGATTTATTATCCAACCTTATAGTCATTATAAGGAAAATTATAAGGAAAATAAAAACACCAGGGATTTTCAACTGCTTGAAAATCCCTTGTTTACTTGGGTGCGGAGGAAGGACTTGAACCTGAATGTGCGCCCTTTAATGGTCTTATAAAGAATAAAAAAACGCGGGGCTGTTTTTACAGCCTCGCGAACTGGGTGCGGAGGAAGGACTTGAACCAACGACCTCAAGGTTATGAGGATTATTCTCTATACATTATCTCTTATTGTGTCTTATTAAATCGCCTTGTTCTCTGTGCCTTATAAAGGGTTGATGTCTTATTATGTGTTGTTATTTAATAGCTCTTTTGTTTGTCATTATAAGGATAGTTATAAGGAAATATTATTCACTTGTTATTTCAAGTTCTGTGTCCCTTGGAATAGGATCTGCCTGCTTCACGAATTCAAGTGTGCCGTTGCCTGTTTTCTCAATAAGATTGTCTTTACCTATGACTTTTATTAAATTCATTATTTGTTGCTCATAAACCTGTTGATTAAGGTAATATATTGTGGTTTTTGCAAATGGGTTCAATATCAATTCACTTATTATATCTCTATCCGTTACATCTAATGAGTGACCGAAGAAATAGATATTTAATAAATTTGATTTTTCTGCTAAAATTGATTTGTATATATGCTGTTGTATACTTGGGAAATGGGTTTTATCCATGGAGTTAATTCGGATATCTATATCTTCTGCGTTAGTATTAACTTCTTCAAGCCACTTTTTATATTTGTTACCCGTTTTTTTTGCAATGCGTTGATAAAACTTTTTAAATTCTATAAATTTTAAATCATATTCATCTTCTTGATTATCGCAAAAATCATCAATTCCCATAACCATATTGTTTTCTTCAGGTGTTCTTTTTAAGTCTGCTTTTCCATGTATAAAATGACAGTTTTCATCATCCAATATTTTATAGACTTTTCTATATGTATCGGTGTAATTAAAACTGATCAATTTATCTATATCTTGCTCAAGGTTTTTTATATCTGGAAGGATGCAGTTGATTTCTTTGTTGTCTACTATTTCACATATATACTTTTCAAATGATAAGATTAACTGATTTAAATCACTTTTCAAGAATTCTTCAGCTTTCAAAAAAAGATCGTAAAAATTTTTAGGAAATTCTGATGTGCTTATCTCGGTTTCCAATATTTTTTCTGGCAAAGACCGGTGTCTGGGAGTCTTATTTAATTCTTGAATTATATAAGATAAAGTTTTCTCAAAATCCACCCATCTATCTAAATTATTATTATTATTTTTATAATTAGTTTTTATTAAATAATTGGTTTCAACTAGTTTATTTGCTTCATCTGCTGAAAAAATAGGCTTGTTTAAAGTGTATTCTTGTATGATTTCTCGCAGGGAGTTGGAGTACTCAATAGTAGGAATTATCTCATCCAGGTTTTGATGCCATACTGAATAACGGACAAGAGTGTGAATATAATCGATGAAGTCAATATATCGAGTAGGCAAATTATGAGCCAAATCAAACCCATTACCTATTACAAGTATATTCATGTTTATCTTCCTCCTTAGTTTCTTGCTTTGTCTTACATGAAATGATTTATAATTTCTCTTGTAGTAATATTATTCTTTTAGATAAGTCTTATCCTTATTTTATCATATGGGTTTGAAAGTTGCAATACTTTTTTTAGGGTTGGTTTATTACACACTGTAACCAGCCTTTTCAGAATTATTGATATAAATGATAAATATCCGTTTTTTCTGCCTAACCGCATTTTTGCGGATACTAAAAATTTTATAGCAATAACTCTCTAATTCAAAATCATAGCTGATTATCAGCTCATGTATTCCGCTATTCTGTTCATAGCTTCATTTTGTAATTCTGGCAGTACATGCTGATATGTGTCCATAGTGATTTGCACGCTTGCGTGACCTAATATTTTGCTGACTACCTTTATTGGGATGCCTGCTTCCAATGCTCGTGTTGCAAATGTATGGCGCAGGGCGTGGAAGGTGTAATGGTCTAAGCCTGCTTTTGCTAATATCTTGTTATAATTATCTCTAAAGGTCACAGGGTCGATATAAAACCCGTCCTCACGAGCAAAAACCATTCCTAAATCATTATAAGCCTTGCCCCATTGCCTTATATGCTCCGCTTGTTCAGCTTTATATTGCAGCAGCCGCTCTGATAAAATATCATTCATGCTTATAACTCGTGTTGATGTCTTGGTTTTGGTATCATTTTGAATACCGAGCCTTGTTTGTGCTGTTGCGTTGGGACTGTAATCATGTACTCGGTTAACCTGTCTTGATATGCTTATCGTCTTTTTCTCAAAATCAATATCGCTCCACATAATACCGAGTAATTCTGCAATACGTACACCTGTATATAGCGTTGTAAAAATACCCATGCCATACGGCGAGTTATCGCATACAGCCATTAATTGTTTCTGTTCTTGTCGGGGAAGAATTTTAATTTCCTTCTTTTCTTTGTTGGCACTCTTTAATGTAGGCACTTTAGCGACTGATGCAGGATTTTTAACAATATACTCATTTTCATATGCGGTTTGTAACGCCTTGTGCAGACATAAAGCTATATTGTTAAGGGTTTTTATTGCTAAGCCACCTTTTCCGTCTGCTCGCCCGTTTATCAGTAGTGTGCTATACATATTCTCAATATCTGACTTTTTCAGCTGAGTAAGTTTAATATGTCCGATTTGCGGTATAAGCTGATGTTTCACAATGCCCTCATATGATACCCTTGTAGAGCTTTTGACATTTTGAGCAACGTATGTATCTAACCATTTTTGCAGCCATTGAGCAACCGTATCCTGACTAACGACCTCAGGTGTCAGTGCCTTTTTACCCGATATATAGTTGGACAGCTTTTTTGATACCTCGCTACGGGTTTTAGAGCTAAACACCTTATATTTCGGCTTGCCCTTTTCGTTATAGCCTATCATAATACGAGCTTCCCAATATCCCTCTTTTGTCTGGCGGATACTACCTTCGCCGTTTCCACGCTTTTTTGCCATAGTTGCAACACTCCTTGTAACTGTATTCTTTACCAAGTACATTGTTTAATAAATTTAAATTATCTTTTATATGGTTTGATAGCTTTTTATTCATTTCTTTACCTAACATATTCACATTATTTTACAAAATTATCGTTTTCCCATCGACCTGCATCTATTTTTCCGCTGGCATAGTAATAAACACCATATCCATGTTTTTTGGCATCTTTGAATTCGCCCTCATATCTATCGCCGTTAGCAAAGTAATATTTACCCTGTCCATTGATCTTGCCGTCTTTGAATTGCCCTTCGTATCTCTCACCGTCAGCCCAGTAATATTTGCCATATCCATGTTTTGCGTCATCTTTGAATTCGCCCTCGTATCTGTCACCGTCAGCCCAGTAATATTTGCCGTATCCGCTGTGTTCGTTGTCTTTGAATTGTCCTTCGTATCTGTCGCCGTTAGCCCAGTAAAAAGTACCTTGTCCATGTTTTGCGTTATCTTTCCATTCCCCCTCGTATCTATTACCGTTAGCAAAGTAAAAAATGCCGTATCCAGTAATCTTGTCGTCTTTGAAATCACCTTCGTATCTGCTACCGTCAGCACAGTAATATTTGCCGTATCCGCTGTATTCGCTGTCTTTGAATTGTCCTTCGTATCTGTCGCCGTTAGCCATGTAAAAAGTACCTTGTCCATGTCTTGCGTTATCTTTCCATTCCCCCTCGTATCTATTACCGTTAGCAAAGTAACAAACGCCGTATCCAGTAATCTTGTCGTCTTTGAAATCACCTTCGTATCTGCTACCGTCAGCCCAGTAATATTTGCCGTATCCGTTGTATTTGCCATCTTTGAATTGCCCTTCGTATCTGTCACCGTTAGCCATGTAACGTATGCCTTGTCCACTTGCCTTGCCGTCTTTCCATTCACCTTCGAGTCTATCGCCTTTAGCAAGGTAACAAATGCCGTATCCATCAGCTTTGTTGTCTTTGAATTCGCCCTCATATCTATCGCCGTTAGCAAGGTACATTATGCCTTGCCCATCAGGGTGACCGTTTTTCCATTCTCCTTCATAGCTGCTGCCTGATACAAAAGCATTATTTTCAAATTGTCCCATTGCAATCCGTTCTGCACTGTAACTATTAGTATCCGTATTTATTCTGATACCGTAACCATTTGCTTTGCCGTTTTTCACTTCACCATAATATTTATAATGCACGCCCTCATAATCAATTTGCGTTTCCTCTAATAGCTTGCTTGAAATATTAACTGTTTTAGTATCACCGTTCCATTCTACATCACAGCCAAAGCTCTCCGCAATTACTCTTACAGGTACAAGGGTTCTTTCATTTATAATAACAGGCGGCGAATCAAGGTCATGAGGGAAATCATTTATATAATATGCGGAGTCATCAATCGTAAATTTGGTTACTATCAGCCCCTTGCTTCCTGTTACCGTCTGTGTATTTCCGTTCCAGTCCACATCAGCACCGAGAGCTTCAAAAATAGCTCTCAAAGGTACCATAGTCCTGTCATTTATAACAATAGGCGGCTGTTCAAAGGCTATGGTTTTACCGTCTATAATCACACTGATTTGCTGATTATCTTCAGCGTAAGTGTGCGGTACAAATACAGCGGCGGTAATTAGTATAATTGATAATTGTTTTATAAATCTTTGTTTCATGTTAATCTCCTCCTATAGTTCTGTTTTTAATGTGGTATAATTGCATTTAGTATTGTACTACATCTGGTAATGACCGCATATTCCCGTCGTTATCAAACACAAAAAGAAATTCAGCGTTTTGAGAAGATGTCATTACATAATAATTAATAGTATCCTCATCCAAAATATCCTTTACTGTAAATTTCCCTAAGACGTTATTATCATCATCAAGTACCGAGAAAGAGTAAATCCCGTAATATCTTGCTTCTCCTGTGGTATACACGTAACTTGGATCCACCTCAACGTTTGCGACTGAAAAGTTGCTCATATAGCCGGTAAAAGAAAAACCATTATCGCCATATTTAAAATTCTTTGCCGACGCATATTTTTTTGCAGCACTGCTCATTATAGGCTGACTTGTTGGTTTTGAATATGAATATGTACTTGTACTAGTACTTGTGCTTGTATAAGATGAGCTTTCTCCACAGCCTGTTAATACAAATATTATTATAGCGACTATCACCGTCAATGTAATTGTTTTTTTCATTTATTTTTACCCTCGTCTTTCTTTTAATTATTTTTTCTTGCGTTCTGATTGCAATTTGTAATCCCCTGCAATGCCAATTAAAAATCCTAAAAATCCAATACCCAACATACTGCGAAAATCCAACAAATCGTATTCCTCCCAAATTACTAAAAGAATTGCGGCAACTAAACAAGTCAAAACCGCTGTCATAAGACCAAACAATAATGTTTTCATAAAAGTCCTCCTCGCCGTATTTCATAAATTTTATAATAAGCCTGTCTAAAAGTCATGTACTATTTGTCCAATTTTTAAGTAAGCTTGCTAATAAAAATTAAAGTCAATATATACACTCCTCATTTACTACAACGTAATCCACAAATACCTCCGGACTTACATTAAGGGCAATACAAATCGCCCTTAAATCTTCGGCATACATCTTTCGTTTGCCTGTTAAAATAGCACTAAATGTCGAGCTTGAAACATTACATTTCTTTGCTATAACGCTTTGCTTTATTCCATGCTCCGTTATGTACTCTCTTACACTTTCATATACTTGCATTTCTGCATCACTCCTTTGCTTATTACAGTATATCTGTATTTTATATAATTATATAACAGCAATACTGTAATGTCAAGATGTTTTTCAATATATTCTGAACTTTTTTGTTGACTTTTAGCGGAAATCTGCTATACTAAAATTAAGATAAAACACAAATGGCGCAGGAGGTGTTTTTAATGAACTATGAAATCGGCTCTCGCATTCGTAAATATAGGGAGGCTAATAATATTACTCAAAAACAGCTTGCACAAAAAATCGGCGTTTCAAGCAGTAGGATATCTAACTGGGAGCAAGGCTTATACCGTCCTGATGTTGACTTGCTCTCTAACATATGTACTGCCCTTAACGTATCACCAAGTGAGCTACTCGACATTCACCTTGATACAGAATTTACCGCCCACGAACGAAATCTAATATTAGCTTATCGTGAACATACTGATTTACAGCGTGCGGTAAATATTCTTCTCGGTATTGAATATAGCTAATTGTTTGACCATATTTATCGTTATTCTCTCGCCGTTTTTATGCTTTAGCTATACAACGATATTGATTACACCTAAAACTGCGTACAACCTAAAATAACCGCCAATATTTAATAAACATAAAAATAAGCCGTATGCTATAAAAACATCAGCTTATTTTTATATTTTCGCTCTCAGGTATAGAGCAAAGAATGTAGGCAGTTAAGATAATATAATCTATATATCAGCTACTAAAATATTTATTCATAGCCGCCTTTATTCCACATATTCTTATAATTAATTATATCTTGCCCCCTCTCTATCTTCACGTGTTCCATTCATAGCAATAAACAACTATCTTGTTCATCATCATGAACTGCTAAGAGCAAATGCTACAGCCTGTGCTTACAGCACCTATTCTTATAATTATTTGTTCATAAATTTGAAAATCCTTAAAATTTAACGCTATCACTGACTTTTCCGAAGTAGTTCAAAAAGTCAAAACAGGGTAAATAACACCGTATTTTCAACACTCAAAAAAGTCATTCATAGCCGACTTTATCTTTGCGATATAAGTCCATAAATCCGTTTTTGAAAAGAACTCAATATTTGTTTTATCACAAATATATCTTGCCCTTTCTTCGGCACACTCTTTTTTTACTCCGCACATCACTAAAAAGTCTTTTAGCTGTCGTCTTGTAAAGACTGTCATGCTATGAGCATAATCGGTAAAGAAGCTTGTAATCAAATCCCTTTTCTGATAGGACTTGCTGTTATAATTACAATAATCTATATAAGCACTATATAAATTCCTGTTGCAATCTCTTTGCAAGCCCTCATACAATATCGGTAGCTGGTCTAACTTTTTAAACCACATTTCTTTAATCTCATGTGGTGGGTGACCCGCTCCGTTTGTTGACTTCAAGCTTCTGAACTCCAAACGTGCCTTAGCTATATCAGTATCGTTGGTTTGAAATTTTTTGTTA
The DNA here is from genome assembly GCA_017404065.1 of Clostridia bacterium. GTDB lineage: Bacteria > Bacillota > Clostridia > UBA1381 > UBA1381 > Ornithomonoglobus. The sequence goes on along the minus strand of JAFRDB010000106.1, from coordinate 2,423 downwards.
TAATATTTCACTTCCCAATACTGGTTTTTTGCAGATATATCTGAAAATTCTTTTGTTTGAGTTAGCATATGGCTGATAGCTTGTCCATTTGTATCATTAAACATCACACTAAACAAGCTAATCAGCAATGCGTTCAGCTTATAATAGTCCTTGAAGTTATCCTCATGGCTATCCAAACGAATATCGGTTCTCCAATATGTACAATTCGGAATTTGCATATGATTAAACAGTTCCGCCGCATGCGCTTGAAATTCGCTGTATGCAAAGATATCTCCGTTCAGCTTATTTAAGTTAATGCGAGTTATCCATGAATCCTTACTTGCGAATTTGACCGATCGGATAGATTCAAGGTCGTATACTAACGGCAGGGTGGGAGCGCCTTCGCTTTTGACAGCGAAGGTGTGAATGCTTGCATTCAGCTTATAGCCATTCAATTTGTTTTTTTTCATTTCCCGCCTCCATGCCGTTGTTCATTTCTTCTCTGCGCCTGTCCACCAATCGGTTTTGATATTTAATCCAATATCTAAAGAACTTTGAATATTCTTTCGTGGTGCGATACTTACCGGTTAGGGTTTTTTGAATAGGCACTAAATTCATGTTTTTTGCCAATTCAACCTGTCTGATATGCTCACGCAGTTCTGCGTTAAAATGTTCACAGCAACTTACCATGCACTTATCGGTTTTGTCATATGGAAACCATTCTCCGATTGAGTTTCTGTACATAAGTTTTTTCATATTTTCAGTTCCTTTCTTATTGTTGTTTGCATAATTATTTAACATTGTTTTTTCCTCCATTCATACTTGAAATTATACATGGTTATCTATCCATTGCTCCAATAAGTCTATTGGAATAACAATGCGTTTTCCCAGCCTTAGCGTAGGAAAGTCTTGTGAGTTTACAAGCTGATATGCCGTATTCATGCCGACACCTAAATATTCAGCAAGCTGTTTTACATTTAAAGTTTTGCAATTATCACTCATAAAAATTCACCCCCTCTCTTGACTTTGACCCCATTTTAGCATATAATGGTTCAGGTTTAAAAAATATACATGTACTTTAACATGAACTTAAAAGGAGGGGATTAGATTTGGATAATAATGTAGAAAACATATTAAAAGCTTCATTTATGGATAAAGATAATGGTGATTATAAAGAAATCTCTATATCGTTTATTTATGAGATTATTTCATTAAATGAATATGATTATAATAGGGGATATACTGATTGTTTTACGTTTCCAGAATATGTTATTCAAAATGCAACAGTAATTACAGCGAAACTAAATGTATTAGGTGAAAAGGGGAAATATTGTTTTGCATATGAAAGAAATAGAATAGATGCAAGCAACACATACTTCCTTGCAAGCTTAATTAATTTGCGATTGCAGTTATCTTCAAAAATATTTGAGGAATTTAGAGATATAGAACATTTGCTACTTGTTGATGATATGCCTATAAAGGATAATTTGTATGATATTATGTTTAAAAGACCACAGCCCCTGCCTCGCCGCAATGAGCCTATTGATATATCAAATAAGGACTTAGAGTTGATTAAAAACTGGTGTGAAAAAAATGGCTATCCATTTTCTATTCGGAACAAACTAAATTCATCAAATATTACTAAAACATATATAAATAATCGTAATGTAATTCACCATATACGAAGTCGACTTGTCAGACCCAATAATTGCGTGGCTTTTTGGGTATGGGAATTTTTGCGAAAACTACAAATTTTATATGCGGCATTTTTGCTTTTTTATAAGATTGATGATAACTACAAACTTGATGACATTGGTATTACTGATACATTATTCTCTAAATATACAGGCAAAGAATGTGAGCAACTGTTGAGAAAAATATATGGAACGGTTAAACTTACAGGAATATTAGATTTTGAACAATACAGAAAACGTAATAAGGGTATGTTTATGGGATATGGAACAGATGACGTATTTGACTTAGCAATCTACTCTTTATTCGTCTATATGGAAATGTTTCGTCAACCATTAAAAAGATGTTCAATATGTAGTAGGTTATTTAAACCTAAAAATGGCAGACAGAAATATTGTTTTACCAGATTGTGTGAGGTGGATCGATGTAACCAAGATGAAAGACCAGAGTGTATGGAATATTGCAGAAGTAGAACTTGTTATCCGGAGTTAGCTTATAAGCGAAAAAAATTAGCCGAAAAGAAGAAAAACAAAACATCAGACTAATATGTACTTATTATCACACATTATGATTTATTATCCAACCGTATCGTCATTATAAGGAAAATTATAAGGAAAATAAAAATACAAGGGACTTTCAAAGCTTTGAAAATCCCTTGTTACGTGGGTGCGGAGGAAGGACTTGAACCAACGACCTCAAGGTTATGAGCATTGCGAGCTACCAACTGCTCTACTCCGCTATTTGATTTGGTG
>JAFRDB010000105.1 GCA_017404065.1 Clostridia bacterium | reverse complement strand
CATGAGCTTCATAGTCAAATGAAATTACCACTTGACGTCCACCGTAAATTGGTGTATAATCTGAGTGTAGAATATTGTTTTTCATATTTATATTTTACACCAGAGACAGCTTTCTGTAAAGAGGCTGTTTCTGTTTTTTTGATTATAATACTGATTGATCCGTTACATATTCGTATGTCTCATGGCATGTTCCGTAAAGGTCGTTAAGTTCTACTGATATTTTTCGTTTTTTCTTTACAAAAAGGTCAAACTGTGATAAAATATCAATGAAACGTTAAACAGATAATAAGCGTTTTTTTAATAATAGAAAGGTAATCTGGAAGATGAATAAACAGTCGATAGGGCTTACGGGCGTTTCTAATGCGCGTGAGCTGGGAGGATACAAGACAATAGACGGACGGATAGTAAAGTCGGGACTTCTGCTCCGCACAGGGCGGCTTGATAAAGCAACAGCGGAGGATATAAGGCGGCTTGAAGTTGATTATAAGGTAGGAGTGATAGTTGATTTCAGGATGCCGGCGGAGGCAGTACACGCGCCGGATCCAGATATAAGCGGGGCAGAGCGATATAGTATCAGTATCATAAATGAGGCAGAGATGATCAAGCAGCAGAAACAGAAGGGTATAGATATGGCGATGATGTATAGTGATCCGCTGATCTTTCTGAAGATGGCGCTTGAATCAAAGGTAGTGCATCCCGGTATGTATATAGATTTTCTAAAAAGTAATGCAGGCAAGGCAGGGTTTGCGAGATTTCTTCGGCTTGCGATAGATGCGCCGCATGATCGCGCGCTGCTCTGGCACTGCACGAGCGGCAAGGACAGAACAGGTATAGCCGCAATGCTTCTGCTTGAGATATTCGGAGTGAGTAAGGAAACGATCATGGAGGACTTTCTGCTCACAAATGAATTTAATCGAGAGAAGATAGAAAAAATGCGCGAGTTTCTTGATGAGGGACTGGAGCCGACAGAAAAGCATCTTGTTAATGATCTGCTCGTTGTGCTTGACGGCGTAAACGGCAGCTATATGGAAAACGCGTTGGAGTATATGAAAAGCGAATACGGCTCTGTCATGGGATATATCAGCTCTGAGCTGCAATTATCCGATGCCGATGCAGAGATTTTAAGAAACAAATATCTTGTTTAACCGAAAGGAGGAAACCATGAAGCTGATTTATGAAAATGCGCTCTCATGCGAGGAGGATGTAAAAGGCTTTCGCATGGAGGGCAGCGCGGAGGTTTATTTTGAAAACGGCAAAATGCGGATAAAAAGCGCTTTACCGGCTGAACTTGGTCAGAAGGCGAATTTTGTTTATTGGTGTCCGGAGGATTTTCCGTCAGATGTTTGTATAGAGTGGGACTTCAGACCGATATCGGAGCCGGGACTTGTGATACTGTTTTTCTCGGCAAAGGGCTGTGGCGGTGAGGATCTGTTTGATCCGGCGCTTGCGCCGAGGGACGGTCAGTATAATCTGTATCACTCAGGGGATATCAATGCTTACCATGTTTCGTATTTCAGGCGCAAGTGGGAGGATGAAAGAGGCTTTCATACCTGCAACCTCAGAAAGAGCAAGGGCTTCCACCTTGTAGTGCAGGGCGCGGATCCGATACCGAGCTGTGAGGATGCGTTTGAGAGCTATCATATAAGACTCACTAAAAATAACGGGAAAATCGAATTTGCCGTAAATGACCTGACCGTATTCTCGTGGCAGGATGACGGTAAGGAATACGGACCCGTGCTTGGCGGAGGAAAGATAGGCTTTCGTCAGATGGCGCCGATGGAAGGTGAGTATTCAAATCTTAAGGTCTTTGAGATTTAGTTTTTCCTTACAGAGAAAAACTCTGTTTTAAAGCCGGTAATTCGGTATTACCGCAATCGGCAGCTGCCGAGCATGCCGATCGCGATATTATGGAAACCGGTAACGTGAGAAGGAGGGAATTATGCTAAATAAAAAAATATGCGCTGCGGCAGTTACGGCTGTTATACTGGCGGCGGAATGCAGTAGCGTATCGGCAAAATTTGAGCCGTACGAGCATGAGGAAACATTTACTACCGGCTATTATACCGAGACGAACGCGGACGCGGAGAGAAGCAAGACAGAGCAGTTGTATAATGCAAGACCGAGAATGAAGCGGCAGTACGAAGACCTTTCGCGCGGCCTGGTTGCTGTGCCGGGCGCAGAAGGAACACTTGTCAGCTGGCGATTCCTTGGTACGGACAGTAAGGAGCTTATGTACAACCTTTATTGTAACGGTGAAAAGCTCAATAGAGAGCCTATATATAAAACAAACTATTTCCATGCCGGCGCACCGGCAGCGGCGGAATATACCCTGCGCGAGGTCGTAGCAGACAGCGGTAATAATAATATCGAGACCGGCGTTGAGTACAAAGCAAAGGCATGGGATAAGGATTATATTTCATTCAAGGTCACAGAACGCGAGGGTTATAATATAGACGACGGCGCGATAGCTGACCTTGACGGTGACGGTGATTATGAGATACTTCTGCGCCGAACACCGAGCATGGATGTAAGCACAAGGACGACATATCCGCTTATCGAGGCATACAAAACCGATGGTACACATCTGTGGACTATAGATGAAGGACCGAATGAAATAAATGAGATAGATATAAACATATTCGCATACGATATGGATGGGGACGGTAAATCAGAGGTTATCCTGCGCTCGTTCGAGGGTACGACAGACGGCGCGGGCAACACTATCGGGGACACTAACGGCGATGGTGTAACAGATTATTCAAAGGATGAGACTAACCTTGCTATATTTAAGGACAGGCAGTATGTGATCTCTACACCGGAGTTTTTGTCGGTATATGACGGAGAGACCGGCAGGGAGATAGACCGAACAGCATTAAAACCGGATAAGGAGCCTCTTTCTGAATGGTCGTACCGCTATACTGACACACCGAGGCTTACAAAGCGCGCAAGCCATTATCTGTTTGGACTTGCATATCTTGATGGTGTAACGCCGAGCGTTGTATTTGTACGCGGCGCATGGGATAACGTCAGAGCGGCGGCATGGCATATAGAGGACGGTAAGCTCAAGGAAGACTGGATATGCAGTACTCCAAATACAGATGATCCCGATACGATCTGGGGCGCGTGCAATCATAACATGATCTGCGCTGATGTGGATTTTGACGGCAAGGACGAAATACTTTCCGGACCTATGGCGATAGATAATGACGGGAGCGGGATGTATGCGGTCAAAGCGTATGACAATGACGGCAAGCCGCAGAAGCTTGGCCACGGTGACGCGTTCGATGTCGCATTTATGGATCCTGATTTTAACGGCTACCTTGTATGGGCATGCCATGAGACAAAGGATCTGCTTACGAATATCGAGCTGCATGACGCGAGAACGGGTGTTATTGACTGGGGCTACGGCAAAACAAAGGATACCGGCAGGAGCCGCGCGGGAGATATAGACCCGACACACCGCGGACATGAGGTATGGGGCTCGACCGAAACGATACCGATGAATATTAGCGGCGAGAACCTTGTGGATGTATGGAACGGTATCCCGTCAAGAGCGCTTGACGGTACTGTTACGGAGAATACGACCATGCCGATGAACTTCAAGCTGTACTGGGACGGTGATCTTTTAAGTGAGCTGCTCGATAATGTAACCATCTCAAAATACAACTGGGAGGATAAAAGTGTTGACGCGCTTATGGTTGCCGATGGCTGCGCGTCAAACTGCGGCACAAAGGCTGTGCCGTGCGTGTGCGCGGATATGTTCGGCGACTGGCGCGAGGAGGTCGTGTGGAAAACAGAGGACGAAAAGGAAATACGGATATATTCCACCTCTATTCCCACGAGCTACAAGATACCTACGCTCATGCATGACCCGTATTATCGCTCATGCATCGCGACGCAGAATAACCACTATAATCAGCCGGCTAACGTCAGCTATTACCTTGGCACGGAGACAACGGAAATACCGATATTTGAAGGCTATGTCATGCGAGACGGGAAAAGGATTGAAAATCCCGATCTTAAAAACACACATGATACATATAAAATTGATACTAATGAGCCAGGTGCTATGAGTATAAAGCTTTTGGTAGGCTCACCGAATGCGTATGTAGGCAGCGAGGTTATAAAAATAGATCCGGAAAATGAGGCCGTAATGCCTGTGATCGAAAACGACAGAACGCTTGTTCCGATCCGGTTCATTGCGGAAAGTCTGGGTATGAATGTGGTTTATCTTCCGTCTCAGGAGCGGATACTTCTTACAGGCAACGGCTATGAAGTATGGATGACGATAGGCGAGAGAGGATATACCATAAACGATATAACGTTTGAGATGGATACCGAGCCTGTTGTGGAAAATGACAGGACTTTTATACCGCTGCGCGCCGTAAGCGAGGCGATAGGAAAAACGGTAGAGTGGGACGAGAGCAACGGGCTTATATACATAGGCGCAACGCAGTTTTTCGACAGAGCGAACGCGGCGGAATATGCAAGGGCGCTTAAGGAGAAATAATATGCATATATATAGAATTTCAGAAACAGAACAGTCCACTCTCATCGGAATGAACGGCGGACTGATAGAGAGTCCGGACGGGAAACGGATAATATATGCGCGAAAGAAGGTGCTTGAGGGGATCGGGCATACCGAGCTTTGGGTGTGCGATCATGATCTTAAAAATCATCGACTGATATATACGGGCAAATGCGGCAACCATAACGGACCGTCAGCGTCGTGGATAGATAACAGCGTCGTTGTTTTTCGTGACATGTCGGGAGACCGAAGCGCGATAATCATAATGGATGTAGACTCCGGTAGGGTAATGCACAGGATATACGCGAAGGAGGGACACCGCGCTGAGCGCGGAATATATCCGTTCTCGATATCGGAGGAGATACCCGGACTGAATCCGGAGCATCCCGAAATATCAAAGCCGGGTATTTATACTCTTGATGTGAGTTCGAACGAGATAAAGATGATAGTGAGCCGGAACGCGTTCCTTGAAATGATTCGCAGCCACGGACTGACACCGACCTCTGAAAACGTATCGGTGAGTCATGTTCAGCTAAACCCGTCTGCCACATCGGTCATGATGCGCATTGGCGTTCCGGAGTGTCCTGTGTTTGGCGCTCTTGGATGTGTGGATATCGCAAACGGTAAAACACACATGATAAAGGACAAACCCGTGCATCAGCTCTGGTACGATGATGAGAGCTATATGGCAACGCGCCAGTTTGCAAACGGTAGACAGATAGAAATGGAAACGAGCTATATTGCGCGGTTTTCAAAGGACGGTGAGGAGCTTGAGGTACTCGGAGGTATCGGTAACCATATAGACGGAAACCGCGACAGGACCATGTTTTCCGGTGACCGATGCTATCCGGGATACACGCCGGATATATATGTTTACGAAAGAGGAAACAAAAAGCCGTTCATAACGATACCGATGAGTGACCTGCAAAAGGTTATCTGGGAGCATCAGGTGCATCCGAATCCGTCATTCTCGCTTGACGGTAAGCGGCTGTATTTCAATCGTCCCGTGAGTGAAACAAAAACAGAAGCATCATTTATTGAGATATAAAAAAGTCCCTATCGGGACGGTCGTTCCGCTAACGCTCCACTCCAATAGGTAGACTTTTTATCTATTAAGAAATTAGTACTTATCGGTACTAATTTCTTAATAGATAAAAAACTCGCTCAGTGATAGGCATTCAGCCGATGATCACTGAGCGAGCTTGTTTTACTTTATCTTGTTATAATATCTACCGGAACATCGAATATCTTTGCTACCTTTAAGATAGTGTCGATCCATCTGCCGCTTGCGGCTGCCATGTGGTGTGTCGGACCTGCCTCGCTCCACTTGTTGCAGAATTCTCTCGCGCCGCAGGTGAAGCGTGTTCTCATATTAGTATCACCAAAGGTAAAGATCGGACCGTCCTCGTTAATGCCTTCGGCAACGACAAACTTAAAGTGTCCGTCCTTATCCTGCGTGATACCGAGATATGTAACAGGACCTAAGTGCGGATAGAACTGTGTAAGGTATCCGCCGCCTGTCTTGCCGTGGAATACAGGAACGATCTTCATGGTCGGCTTTTTAGCTGAAATATCGGCATCGCCCGAGCCGCTGTGACCGATAATACAGATATCCTTATCAAAGTCTATCGAATACATTTCGGAAAGCTGACCCATGCCGGAGATCGTCTTTAATATGCTCATTGCCATCGAAACCTTTATATCACCCTCAACGGCGCAGGCTGTGCCCTGCTTTATAAGCATTGAGAACGCGGGGATAAGCATACTGTCAAGCACGCCCGCCTTGCCCTGGGCAAAGCCGTCATAGTGTGACGCGATAAAGCCAAGCTTCTCGTCCTTTACCCATTGCTCAAACGCAACAACATATTTCGCCATTTCCCAGACCTCTTCTATGTTGCCGCCGCCTTCGATATCAAAGGTATCAAGTATATCCTGAGCCTTTGCGCGGATAGCGGCTTCATCAGTGATATCGTCTGCGATAGCCCACATTTTTTCCCAGTCAAACTGCTTTGTATAAAGGAACATTCTGTGATAGAGGTTTGTTTCATCTATATAAAGATCCATCATGCCCGGATACGGACGACCGATCTGCGCAAGGTTAGTATCACGGAAACGGCGTCTTACCTGTGCGGCACGGCACCAGTCCTCGATCTCTGCCTGTACCCATGGATCGCCGCCCTCTACAACACCGGTGATTACTGCATGACGCTTGCCGGCTCTTTCAAGGTCTGCCACCATTTCGCCGACAGCACCGCAAGCATAAAGCTCGCCAAGCCATGTAGCAGTATCGGTATTTTCATAATCCGGAGCCTTTTTCTTCTGGATGTTTACAAGCACTACCGGAACATCAAGGTCACGAACTGCCGGAAGCATATTATAAGAGGTCGCGTATGTAAGAAGCTGCATGATAACAAGGTCAACGTCGGCAGCGCGAAACTTGTCGCCTGCCTCCTGAGCTTTTTCCTTTGTTGTTACAATGCCGCCGTCAATTATATCGACGCTGTCAGGCAATGTCTTTTTAAAAGCGTCGTACTGCGATTCAAACTCCGGCACGAGTGACGGGAATTGGGGCAGATACGCTCCTAAAGCGATAGAGAATACGCCAATTCTGGCTTTTGTCTCAACTAACATAAATTCATCTTCCTTTCTTGGTTAGGTTTATATAAAAATATTTTACCATAATTATCTGAAAAAATCAATAGAAAAAACGGATTTTTTATTAAAATCGACCAAACGCAAATCTTGACAGCTAAGGCTTGAATGTGATAGAATAATAAACAATTCATATAACAACACGAATGGAGATAAACAGATGACGGAGGCTGAAAAATATATCGGTTATGAGTTCAAGGACAAGGCTTTGCTTACCAATGCCTTGACGCACAGCTCATACGCAAATGAAAAGCACATGAAAAATAATGAGCGTCTTGAATTTCTGGGTGACTCAGTGCTGAGCGTTATAATCAGTGATTATATATTTCACAGAATGAAGAGAGTAGATGAAGGAGATCTGTCCAAATTCAGAGCTACTCTTGTATGTGAGAGCTCGCTTGCCGAGGTGGCAAAGAAGATAAGGCTGAGTGAGTATGTTATGCTTGGCAAAGGCGAGGACATGACAGGCGGCAGACAGCGCCCTTCGGTCATATCCGATGCATTTGAAGCAGTGCTGGGAGCTATCTATCTTGACAGTAATATTGAAACAGCAAGGGGTTGGCTGCTATCGCTTATGAAAGACCGTATAGAGCTTGTGCTTTCGGGAGGACTTTACAGTGACTATAAGACTGTATTGCAGGAGCTTATTCAGCGTGACGGAAGAAGTGCGGTAACATATTCGACCATAAAATCATCAGGCTATGACCATGACCGCAGATTTACAGTACAGGTAGAAATAAACGGCAAAGCAATGGAGACCGCTTCGGGACACAGCAAAAAGATCGCAGAGCAGACTGCGGCAAAAAAGCTGCTTGAAAGACTTAAAAATGAAGAAGTATAATATACCGATATTTGTCCCGCATAAAGGCTGTCCGTATGATTGTGTTTTTTGCAACCAGCGCCGGATAACAGGACATATCCGCGAGACTATCCCTAACGAGGTGAATGAAATTATAGAGCGGCATCTTGCCACGATCCCGGTAGGGAGTCGTATAGAGGTCGCTTTTTTTGGAGGGAGCTTTACCGGAATACCTATAGAGGAGCAAAATGCGCTTATGGAGCGGGTTATGCCGTATATAAAAAGCGGCAGGATATCCGGTATACGGCTTTCGACCAGACCTGATTATATTAATGACGAAATACTTGAAAATCTTAAACGATATAATGTCACTACGATAGAGCTTGGTGTGCAGTCTATGTCAGATATAGTGCTGTGCGCGGCAAACAGGGGACATACGCGTGCTGATGCTGAGGCAGCGGCGCGTCTTATAAAAGAGTACGATATCGCGCTCGGCTTACAGATGATGACGGGACTTCCGGGTGATACCGAGGAGCTTGCCATAGACACAGCCGAGAGGATGATCGCGCTTAAACCGGAATGCGTAAGAATATATCCGACACTTGTGATCAAGGATACCTATCTTGAAAAGCTTTACCGCAGCGGACTTTATACGCCTCAGACGGTGGATGAGGCTGCGCGGCTTGCGGCGAAGCTTATAGCGATGTTTGAAGCTTCCGGTATAACCGTTATCCGTGTCGGCTTGCAACCGACGGAGGAGATCAACGAGGGCGCCTCCGTTGTTGCCGGACCGTTTCATCCCGCGTTTGGCGAGCTTGCCGAAAGTGCGGTGTATTATAATATTGCAAAGGAAAAGCTGTGCAAAATGCTTGCCCTTTCAAAGAGAGAAGAAGCCTGTTCTAAAAGAGATAGAGAAGTTATTATCTATGTTAGTCCGCGCGAGATATCGAAAATGACAGGCAACCGGCGCTCGAACATAGATAGGTTCAAGGATGAGCTGGGTCTTAAAATAAAAATAAAGCCCGATAACGGGCTTGCTTACAGAGAGCTTCGTATAGAATTGTAAAATTCAGTTCGGATTAGGAGTTTAGGGGGCTGACACCCCCTAAACTCCTGTTGCTATAATCCTGTTATTTTAGTTTGTTACATATATCTTCGTCCCGATCGGGATAGTATTTGCGATAAGATCTATGTCCGCCTTTTTCATTCTTACACAGCCGTGCGAGATCATAACGCCGGTCCTGCCGTCATACTCTGTGTTGTTGTATCTCAGCAGTACAGAGTGAAGAGCGTAGCCGCGGTAGAATACAAGACACGGACCGACATAATAGCCGTTGTAGTTCCACTGTGTTTTATACTGATACTCAAACGAGCCGGTAACGGTTGGAGTGCCCGGCGCACCTATAGCGCAGGAGCACTCATGTATAAGCTTCCACTTGTATTTTTCACCCTGATACAGACGCACCTTAAATTCGCCCTTTGATACCCATACCATATACTTTGTTCGGCTGTCTATGCCCCAGGGATTTACCGGCTGCGCCGCGAAGTAGTTGTTTACATAAGTTGAATTTGCAAGATTTATAGTCGCGTATGTACCGTAATCGGTAAATGTAAGCTCGCTGCCTATTATTTCCGCAAAGGTGCGGAGTGCAACGAATACAGTGCCGTCGCGCTGCACCGTAGGGCTGAGTGCGTAAAGATCCGTGCCGAAGGCGGTCGTATAATTTGTACCAATGTTATAGAATATATAGTTTTTTCCGAGAGACAGGACCTCCGTATTATAGTCCGCGTCATATTTTACGTCAAAGCCTATGTAGCTTGCGAGTGCGCGGATAGGAACCATTGTAATACCGCTATCGATGTACGGAGCAGGGTAGAGGTCAACGCGGATCCCGTCATAAGTGACCGCTACCTCCTTTGGCTTTTCCGGCGCGGGCTCTGCTGTAGGCTCAGGTGTCGGCTCTGCCGTGGGTTCCGCTGTCGGCTCTGCCGTAGGCAAAGACATAATTTCTTCCGTCGGAACCGCCGAGTCGGTAACGTCAGTTGCATCCGAAAGCACTTCCTCCGGCGTCTCCTCGAAAGCTTCTGCCGGTTCCGCCGCCTGATCTGTGTCTGTAATTATAGTAGCCGAGCCCTTATCTGTATTGATCTTATCCGTGTTTTCAGCAAATGCTGTTGCGGTGCCGGTGAGCAGCGCGGAAATAATTATAGCAGATATAGTTTTTTTCAGATAAATAGCCATTTCAAATTTTCTCCTTTATATTTCGCCTTTTAGTATATTTGCAAGCCTTATCATAAATCGAGAGCATTTTCCTACAGCCGGAGCTTTAAATTCCACCCCCGCGGTGCGCAGGCTTTCTTTAAGCTCATCGGGTATTTCACGCGTATACTCTACCTCTATTTCGTAGTCCGTTTTATCAAGATAGTCATTCTTGTCAAGACAGATCTCAACTCCGTCGCAGTACATGAGACTGTGTCTTTTTGTTGTCAGTGAACCTAAAAGTGATGCCGGCACTTCAATACCGGTCATTTTTTTTACATCCTCTGCGGAAAAGCTTTCCGGTATACCGGAGCAATCAAACTCGGCTTCCTCAGCTATCTGCAAAGGACTGTCAGCGTTCTTGTGTGTTTTTACCTGTATGATGTCCATTCCGTTCTTTGTGCGTACTCTGAGCGTGATGCCGTTTTGCTTTAGCGTACCGTATGGGTCGGTATAGTAGCTGTTCACCTGCTCAAACACCTCGTCCCATGTAAATGCCGATTCAAGTCGGTCATAGGTTTCTTTATCGAGCATACATTTTAATTCAGTTTCAAGCATCATTCTACCTCTTAAAATAAATTGATTGCGTTCGGGGATGTAAGTATAGCCTATTGCAGCGCATTTTTTGATCAGCTCATCCTTATCCGCTTCCATATCGTCACACAGCGCGTCAAGGGTGGGGTAGAAGTCGCGCAGCTTCGTATTAAGCACACTCAGCAGCATTGCCGGATCGTTTGGAAATGTCATTATTTTGTTACCTCTATTCTTATTGGTTTTAATATACCTCCGCAGCCGTCATTACAGCCGATAACAACTGTGATGTCTATACCATCCGTATCCTCTGCGGTGTATGTGAAATCAGAGGCGCCTGAGGATACCAATATGCCGTTAATATATATATCCTTTGTATTGCCTGACAGCTCTTCAAATATAAGCTGCTCTCCACGCCGTATATGCACTGATGTCCTGTACATTGCATATCCCGCGTTTGCGGCGAAGATGCTGTCATAGTGATCATCGATCCACTTGATGACCCACGTGTTCATGTCGCTGTCGCTTATCTTTGCTAAAGCGTCGGGGTATTTATCCGACAGCTCCAATGTGCGCCGCAAAACGGTTATCTGTCTCTCATAAGCATAAGGTATTTTTTTCGGCGCGTTATCGCGGACGCGTACAGGAATGGTTATGCTTTCGGTTATGCCGCTGTCTGTAGCCGCTGTAACCGTCATTTCTTCCGCACCGTTATAAGGGGCAATGACTGCCTGGCAAAGTCCGGCAAACAGCCTGCGGCTGTCAGCCTTGTCTGCCTCATGCGAGTTCGGGTCGCCATTGCCTACGCCAAGAACCTTGCCGCCTTTAACGCTGAACCGGATAAGCTCTTTTGCGTCAAACACAAAATGTCCGTTTTTATCGAGTGCGGAGACATTAACGCAGACAGCGTCATCCTCATACGCTGTATCCATGCCGCAGTTAAGCCTTAGCGCGGCTGTTTCGTATGAGGTATATACCGTATCCTCTGCGCTGCCGTCGTATGCCCTTACCGTTACCATACCCGGCTCAAACACAGCATCAAAAACCGCAAGATTATAATTGTCACATACTTCGCTTGAGCAATATTTGCCGTTGATATAAAGGCTGAGCTTTGTACGGTTGGAGAACACACGAAGCTTTACGGTGTCGCCTGCGGTATAGTTCCAGTGCGATACTATATGCACCACAGGCTCATCTGTCCAATAGGATTTATTTAAGTAATATGCCGATTTTGGAAAGCCGCAGGTGTCCATAATGCCGAACTGTGTCGAAATCGACGGATAGGCGAACGGTGTCGGTTCGCCGCGATAATCAAAGCCCGTCCAGATAAAATAGCCCATTATATAAGGTCTTTCGCGGATCATGCGCCAGCCATTGCGGTAAGTGTTGCCCCATTCCGCCGCCTCACTGTCAAACATATCTATAACATTGCGGTCCATATCTGTTTGATAGCAGCCGCGTGTCATGAACGCGCTGCAGTTCTCCGAGCCTGTGACAGGCAGATTGGGGTATTGTTCCCGGAACTCGTCGTAGAGGTGCGTCTGATAGTTTATGCCGGTTATATCACAAACATCGTATGCTCCGTCTTTATCGAGCAGACCGCTGTTGTTAGCGCCTACAGTGAATCGCGTCCCGTCGTATTTTTCGGCTGTCATTCGCAGCCTTTCGGCAAGCTTTCTGCCGGTGTATGTGCCCTGAAGAGGCTCCTCGTTATAGAGTGAATACATAATGACCGAAGGATGGTTCCTGTCGCGCATTACCATATCCTTGAGCTGTTTCAAGCCGTCTGTTGCGGCAGTGTTGAATTGCCTGTTTTCGTCCATGACAAGAATACCGTATTTATCACATGCGTCAAGTATTGCCTTTGATGCGTTTCCGTGTGCGGCACGGTACGCGTTTGAGCCAAGCTCTTTTAAAAGCTTTATTCTGTACTCGTTTACTGCATCCGGCACGGCAACGCCAACGCCCGCATGGTCCTGATGGCAGCAGGTGCCCAGGAGGGTAACCTTTCTCCCGTTCAGATAAAATCCGTCCTTATCTATATGTATCGTGCGGAAGCCTATATTGATATCTTCGCTGTCTACCGCTGCGCCGAATAATTTAATTTCCGCTTTTGCGCGATAAAGCGTGGGGGAGTCGATATCCCAAAGTTTCGGACTATAGGTCATAAAGCTCATTTCGCATGCCGTTTTGCTGTACGGATGAGCTGAAAAGCTGCCTTCCGCACTGCCTATCACATTGTCCTCCTCGTCATACAGCCGAAGCGATATGTCAAATTCCGCATCAACTGTATCTGTGTTTTCTACCACGATATGTGCAAATACCGACCATGTAGAAGCGTCGAGGCGAACAGGCTCTAAAAATATTCCGTTATGCTCAAAATGCAGGCGGTGTTTTTTATATAAGTTAACATGTCTATAAATGCCGGCGCCCTCGTACCACCAGCCCTCTATCAGATCCGCATTCACAAAGACTGTAAGCTCGTTTATATCATTGCCGTACAGCGCCATATCTGTCGCATCAACGGTAAACGAGTTATAGCCGCTGTAGTTTCTGCCGATAACGGAGCCGTTAAGATATATTGTGGCCTCACCGGTAATACCCTCAAATTCTATCAATATTTGCTTATCACGGTCTGCCTCATCAAGTCTGAATCGGCGCGAATACCACGCCTTGCCGCGTTTTTTATATCCGGTCGCAGGACCGTATTTTTCATCGATCTCATTTGCCACGGCATAATCATGGGGTAGATCTACCGTTTCCCAGCCGCTTTTATCATACATTGTGCTTGCCGCTCCGATCGCGCCGCCGGCTTTTGCTGCCATGTAGGTCTCGGCATGGGTGTTTATAAACGGAACGGGAATGTCACCCAAATGAAATTTCCATTCCTTGTCAAGAGTATATTTTTCCATTTTCAATATATGCTCCTTTTACTGAATCCGTTTTTCCAAAATTCCGGCATGATCAAAACAAGCATAGGATAAATTTCAAGTCTACCGGCCAGCATATCAAAGATCATAATATACTTTGATAGTGACGAGATACCTGAAAAGCATTCTGTAGGTCCTGCCTGACTAAGTCCCGGACCGATGTTGTTAAGCGCTGAAAGCACACTGGTGAAGGTAGTCGTAAAGTCGCGGTTATCAAACGACAAAATAAACACCGATATCGCAAATACCGCGATATAAGACATGATAAACACGTTTAGCGAGCGCAGTGTTTCATGTGAGACAGGTTTGCGCTCGTTCTTTATCAGCACAACTCTGCCGGGGTGGAAGAAAAGGGTTACCTCCTTATTTACTGTTTGCAGGAGCATGGTTATACGCGACACCTTTATACCGCCGCCCGTGCTTCCCGCGCACGCGCCTGAGAGCATCAGCATTATAACTACGATATGTGCCGTTGCGGGCCAGAGCGTGTCGTAGTCAAGAGTTGAAAAGCCTGTGGTGGTTAACATCGAGCAAACCTGAAAAAATACGTGTCTTATCTTGTCGGCAAAGGGCATATCCGTCATCATGCCCTTTGCGGCATTTGAAATAAGAATTATAATACAAGCCACAACGATGACCACAATATAGTTACGCACCTCCTGATAGGAGAACGCGCTCTTGAATTTGCGTTTGAGCAGCAGGAAATAGAATCCGAAATTTATTCCGAAAAGCATCATGAATACTGCTACTACCCATTGTATATACGGACTGTAGCTGCCCATGCTGTCGTTCTTGATGCCAAATCCGCCTGTGCCTGCCGTGCCGACGGAGGTAGCTACAGCGTCAAACAACGGCATTTTGCCAAGTATGAGAAAAATAAATTCCAAAGCTGTGAGCGCAGCATATATAGAATACAGAACAAGAGCCGTTTGTCTTACGCGCGGCATAAGCTTATCTACCGATGGCCCCGGACTTTCGGCACGCATTATGTTCATGTGTGAGCCGCCCGCCATAGGAAGAAGAGCAAGCAGGAACACCAAAACGCCCATTCCGCCTATCCAGTGCGTAAAGCTGCGCCAAAAAAGAGATGCATGAGAAAGGGCTTCTACATCATCAAGTATACTCGCGCCTGTCGTTGTAAAGCCGGAAGCTGTTTCAAACAGCGCATTGGTAAAGGTGGGAATATCACCATTTATGATAAACGGTATACAGCCGAAAATACTAAGCACTATCCATGAGAGCGCAGTCGCCGCAAAGCCCTCGCGCACGTAAAATGTCATATCCTTCGGTTTATGCAGCACTATGCCGATACCGAGAGCAAGGCATATAATCGCCATTATAAGAAAGGCCATGCCCTGCGATTCACCGTAAATGAGACCAACGATAAAGGGAAGCAGCATAAAAGCGCCATCAATATTAAGCACCCAGCCGAGAATATATAAGACCGCTCTGAAATTCAATACAGCTCATCCTTTCTTATGCAAATATATCGGATATATTGGAAAAACCCGAATGTGTTGTTACGATTATTACGGTATCATTCTTTTGTATCGAGTCATCGCCGGTTGGGATGAATGATTTACCGGCGCGAATGATAGCGGCTATGAGAAGTTCGTTTTTCAGCTTAAGCTGCTTTAAAGGCACATTCAGGTAATTCGCAGCGCCGCCTATTTTGAATTCTATTGCCTCGGCTCTGTCGTCAAATATGCGGTATATAGTTTCTATATTGCTGCCGATCGAGTTCTTTCTCGCGCGTGCGTATGTGCGTATTATCTGCGCGGTCATAAGCCTCGGATATACAACGCTGCCAAGCTCAAGACCTTCTATTACGTTTGTAAAGCCTATATGGTCTACCTTTGTTATCGTCTTTATATCCGGCGAGGTTTTCATGGCATATAGTGTCAACAGTATATTTTCTTCGTCAATGCCGGTGAGAGGTATAACCGCGTCATATTCGGACATATTCTCCTGCTTCAAAAGCGACTCGTCAGTGCCGTCGCCGTTAACGATTATCACCTTATCCGGCAGGATCTCCGCAAGCTCATTGCAGCGCTCGGTGTTTGTTTCAACTATTTTTACCTTTACTCCCGATTTTACAAGTCTGTTTGTGAGATAGAAAGATGTTCTGCCGCCGCCTATAAGCATAGCTGAGCTTATTTTGCGGCTCTTTATACCTATTATACTAAAGAAGCTGTACGCGTCCTCGGGACGGGCTATGAACGAGATCACATCACCTGCCGCAAGCTCAAATGAGCCGTTGGGGATAACAAGCTCGCTATTGCGTTCCACCGCGCAGATGAGAACGTTCACTCCAATCTTTGCGCGCAGACCGGCAAGATGCATACCGCAAAGAGTGTTGCCTTGCGGTATCTTAAAGGTTATCATATCCACCGAGCCTTTTGCAAAAGCATTTACGGATATTGCGGAGGGGAAATGGAGCAAGCGGTTGATCTCCTTTGCCGCCTCAAGCTCCGGGTTGATTATAAGTGATATACCAAGCTTATCCCTCAGATACGGCAGCTCCTCGCCGTAGTCAGGCGTACGAACTCGCGCTATAGTCGCGCAACTGCCAAGGTTTTGAGCAAGAGTACAGCACAAAAGATTAAGCTCGTCCGATTCGGTAACAGCTATAATAAGGTCAGCTGTTTCTATGCCTGCCTCTATAAGTGTGCCATAGCTTGATCCGTTCCCTTTTATACCCATGATGTCGTATGTTGTTGTGATCCGGTTTAAGAATTTCGGATTTTTATCTACTACAGTTACATTGTTGCCCTCGGCAGTAAGCTTATCGGCAAGCGTAGCGCCCACCTTACCTACTCCGACGATGATAATATTCATCGCTTTTTCGTGCATCCGAGCCGGCTTTTTGAATATAGACATTGCTGTTCCCCCGTAAATACAAAATTATATATGCTATTCTACCACAGTGCAATATAAAATTCAATACTTTTTTGACGGAATTTTTATATGTGTCGGTTTCGCTTGCTTTTTTTTATCGTATGTGATATACTTTTATTGGAGATGGTAAATATACAGCGTGATTCCACAAATGAAATCATGAGGATCGCAGCTCCGATCCAAATAAACAGGAGGGAATAAATGGATATTTATAAAACAATAGCTGTGATCGCTGCTGCGTTCACGCTGACAACCGGTGCGGTAAGAGCGGCGGACGCGGTAACTTTTAACTATAACAGCAAAACGGCAAGAGTTGACGATGAAACTGTAGAAACACAGGGTGCACCGTTTTTATATGCGAATAACATATATGTACCGGTTGATGATATACTCAAATTGACCGGCTTCTCGCTCGGTTGGAACGGGGAGAAGGGCGCTGTTACGGCGTATAAGAACGGAACTCTCTCATATATCGCCGTTAATTCATCGGTGCTTGAGCATGGAGACGCGCAAAAGACATTTGATGTGCCAACGAGGATATATAAAGGCGTTTACTATATGCCGCTCGTCATGTTTGCAGAGATGTCAGACGCGTCAATATATTTTGAGGGTACACCGGAAAGATACCGTGATCTGCTCACGGACACCTTTGTGACCGATCAGTATCGGCTCTCCGGCAGTGCTAACACATATAAGGGTATTACTATAATCGGCAACTGCGGCATGGAGCTGTTGGGCATAACAGACAGCACCGCGGCAAGCTATGCAGCGATGGTGAATTCCGTTGCAAATGCAATGCCGCCGGAGGTAAATGTGTTTAATGCCGCCGTACCTACCGCGTGCGAGTTTTATGCGCCCAAAAGCCTGTATACTAACCAGGTAGGCGGTATCAAAAAGATCTATGCAGCGCTTGGTGAACGCGTCGTGCCGATAAACACAGTCCGCCCTTTGATGGATCACGCAGCGGAAAAGATATTCTTTAACACCGATCATCACTGGACACAGCGCGGTGCTTATTATGTTTACCGTGAATTTGCCGGAGTGCAGGGCTTTTCCGTGCCGGCACTCGAAAGCTTTGAAAAGAAGGATTCATGGTCTCATGTCGGTTCATTTGCCGGATTCACGCGCGGCACTTATGGTGAATCGATCATGCGATCCAATCCTGAGCTGCTTGAAAGATTTTTGCCGAAATATGAATGTCAGGGAGCAGCGTATTCGGATATGTATATGAAAAATAAATATGCGTCGCTGCAGGCGGTAAATACAGCAAATAATACATATTCCTGCTTTATGGGAGGAGACTGCCCTGTAGCAAGGTTTGTGACATCAAATAAGAACGGCAGAAAGCTGTGTATTATTAAAGAATCCTATGGCATCGCGTTCGCAAGCTGGGCGATCAATAATTATGAGGAGATATATATAATCGATCCGCGTGAATTCAATGGCTTCAACGGACACAATCAGCCGTTTAAGCTTAAGACATTCTATGATCTGACGGGCTTTAATGATCTTGTTATAATAAATTATCCTGGTGCCATGTCCGGCTCCGGCTATCGCGGCTCGGTCTTGAAAATGCTGTAATATAAAGGTTATATACGCATGTAGGAATTATCCACATTAACGGCTGTGTTGCGCGTTTTGAGAATATATTGCTATAATAAATATAGTGTTTAACATAATAGACAGGGCAGAATTTCCACCCTGTCTTTTTTTTGTTTTGCATTTATCAAACAAGTCCGAATTGCTTTTCACAGTCTGCTACTATAGCGTCAATAAGCGCCATTGCCTTGTCAAAGCTGTCATCAAATGTACCGAGATAAAGTTTTATCTTCGGCTCTGTGCCTGACGGACGAACAATGAAGTAGGATTTGCCGTCTGCGAGGTCATATCGAAGCACATTCGATTTCGGCAGACCCGTAAGCGGCTCTGTCGAACCGTCCTTAGCGGTTATTATCTGATCCTTATAGTCTGTTGTTTTAACGACATCAAGACCGTTCACGACCTTAGGCGGATTTTCTCTCAGACCAGAGAGGATAGCTGCCATCTTTTCCATACCGTCCTTGCCGGGCATGGTGTAGGACATGGTCTTTTCGGCATAATAGCCGTACTTCTTATATATATCTTGCAACGCTTCATAGAGAGACTTGCCCTTTGTCTTATAGTATGCAGCCATTTCAGCAATCAGCATGGACGCGACAACTCCATCCTTATCGCGAGCGTGGTTGCCAACAAGATAGCCGTAGCTTTCCTCGAAGCCTATAAGGTAGGTATGATTCTTCTTCTCAACGAACTCCGTCATTTTCTCGCCGATGTATTTAAAGCCTGTAAGTACGTTCATTATCTCCATGCCGTAGCTCTTTGCTATAGCTGCCGCAAGCTCAGTTGTAACTATAGTCTTTATAACAACGCCGTTTGCCGGAAGAGTTCCCTTCTCCTGCTTCGAACGAAGGATATAATCAACTAAAAGCGCGCCTGTCTGATTGCCGGTAAGAGTTCTGTAAACTCCCTCAGCGTCACGTACAACGATGCCAACGCGGTCACAATCGGGGTCTGTGCCGATTATAACATCAACATCGTTTTCCTTTGCCATACCGATAGCGATCTCGAAACCCTCCTTATTTTCCGGGTTCGGAGACTTGACAGTCGGGAAGTTGCCGTCCGGTGTATCCTGCTCCTTGACAACGAGCACATTCTTAAAACCGATCCTCTTTAATATTTCCTTTACCGGACGTGAACCTGTGCCGTGGAACGGAGTATAGATAAGCTTAAAGGTATCCGCGACAGAAGTAACAGCCTCAGGGTTGCACTGCTGTGTCTTTACTGTTTCAAGGAACTTTTCGTTAAGCTCAGGACCGACTACTTCGACCATGCCTGATGCTATTGAAGCATTAAGATCAGCATATTCTACCGCAAATATATCAATTTCATTCATTGCGTCTATAACAGTCTGCACCGCATCCGGCGGAAGCTGACCGCCGTCAGGACCATACACCTTGTAGCCGTTGTATTCCTTCGGATTGTGTGATGCCGTTACCATGACACCCGCTGCGCAGCCGAGCTCGCGAATGCCAAATGACACTTCTGGAACTGAGTGAACGGTGTCAAACAGATATACCTTGACGCCTGCCTTTGCAAGAACCTTTGCGGTCTCCTCGGCAAATTCTCTTGACATTATTCTTGTGTCATAGCCGATAAGTACACCATTCTTTGCGGCTTCTGCGCCTTCCTTATTAACATAAGCCGCAACGCCGTAGCTTGCCTGACGTACGTTGTATATATTTATGCGGTTTGTGCCCATACCAAGAACGCCGCGCATGCCTGCGGTGCCGAACTCAAGATCGCGGTAAAAACGATCCTCAAGCTCTACAGGGTCTTTAGCCGCCGCCTTAAGCTCATCCTTAGCTGACGCATCAAGAATGTCAGATGCAAGCCATTTCTCATAGTTTTCCATATAGCCCATGGTAATTACCTCCGAATAATATTATATTAAATCCATTATACAATATATTAAACAAAATTTCAACTAAAATTTTTATTTTTTTGATATATTTTTATTAATAAAGTGTAAAATTTGTTTTTTAATAAAAAAAAGAATTGCAAAATGCTTTTAAATGATGTATAATAGTGGGCGTAGTTTATTTTTTAGGAGAAAGAAGGAAGATTTTAAAATGAAGAAAACAGGATTAGCAGCATTATTAACAGCCGGAGTAATGATCTTCACATCAGGCTGCGGAGCGGTAAAGTCAGGGAAGGTAGCCGTACAGGCAGGTAATGCCAAGGCGACAATGAATGATATTAGTTTGTTCCTATCTGAAGGTGATGGCTTTGAGGATTCAAAGAAGAATTATGCTGAGCTTATGGAAAAGACGTTTAAGTACGGCGAGCTCGGCAAGGCTATGGGGCTTGAGCTTACAGATGAGGATAAGACAAGCATAATGCAGTCAAAGGCAAGCTTTGCACGTCAGGGCGGCGGTCTTTCCAAATATAAGGATTATCTCAAGAAGGCAGGATCAAGCATGGACTTCCTGGAGATGCTCTTCACAGAGAGTGCATATCAGCAGAAGGTAACCGAGAAGATCGAGGAGGAAATCGGACAGGATGAAGCATCGGATAAAGAGGTAGAGGAATATTTCCTTGAAAATTATGTCCGCGCAAAGCATGTGCTTGTAGCGTTGGAAGAGGATGCGCCGGAAGAAGAAGCTGCGACGGAGGAAGCTGCTGAAGATACTGCCGATGCAGAAAACGCTGAGACAGATGAGAATGCTCAAACACCTGAGCCGACGCCTGTCAGCGAGGAAGACGGCAAAAAGGGCGAGGAGCTTGCTAATCTTATTCTTGAAAAGGCACAAAACGGTGAAGACTTTGATAAGCTTGTAGAAAAGTATAACACGGATCCGGGCATGGAGGACAATGAGGATGGTTATATCTTCACAGAAGGTGACATGGTTTCTGAGTTCTACGACTGCGCGAAGGAGCTTGAGCCGGGAAAGTTCGGTGTTGTAAAGTCAAGCTATGGCTATCATGTTATACAGAGACTTCCGCTTGACAAGAACGAGAAGAAGTTTAGTGAATGGTTTGACAGTAATAAAGCTACTGTAAGCGACAAGATCCATCAGAACAAGATCGATGCTCGTCTTGACGAGCTTTGCAAGGAGAACGGTATAACATCAAGTATTGACTGGGATGTAGTAAATTCGTTCAAAGAGGATATGCTTGTAAAGCAGGATGAAGAAAAATAAAGAATAACGCATCAAAGGGGCTGCCCTCTTTTGCGCAGACCGCTTAATGGCTTAATTGTTATGTTTATGAATATAACAATTAGAAAATGAATACAATTACGGTAGAGATTTGCTCTCGTTTGAGCAAGTCTCTTTTTATTGAATACCATTAAGCTATGAACGAAACTCTCCCGATACCCGAAAGAAGTCGGGCGGCGCGTGCGCCGGATTTGCAGAGCAAATCTACTGAATCT
The DNA here is from genome assembly GCA_017404065.1 of Clostridia bacterium. Taxonomy (GTDB): domain Bacteria; phylum Bacillota; class Clostridia; order UBA1381; family UBA1381; genus Ornithomonoglobus. The sequence continues at coordinate 217 of JAFRDB010000105.1, read as the reverse complement.
GTTAATGTATAAAATAACGGATATAATATAACAGAAAAAGCGGGAAATTTGTCAAAATGCACAAAGACAAAAAAGTTTGAATAAAAGTGTTGACAAACGGGAAAGCGTGTGGTAGAATAAATAAGCTGTCAGCGATAAGCGGCAGCTTAATATTTCCCCAAAAGGGAAAGAGATTGCCGACAACCGGTGAAGCCGGTCATCGGCTCGCAATTACCAT
>JAFRDB010000104.1 GCA_017404065.1 Clostridia bacterium | reverse complement strand
ATATGAGTTAAAAGTAGCCTGACAAAATTTCGGAGAAATTTTAAAAGGTGTTTTTTGTGTACACAAAACCACGACATAAATGCATATTATTTCCAATCTGGGATTTTTTACTTAAAAATTGCTGTAAATGAATAGGAGCTGTTGCAAAACTTGTGTTTTGCAACAACTCCGGTCGTTCCGCTAACGCTCCACTCCAATAGGTAGACTTTTTTGCTGTTAAGAAATTAGTACTTATCGGTACTAATTTCTTAATAGATAAAAAATCGCACTCAGCGAACTGAGTGCAATTTTTTCAATTATTCGTTATTCCATAAATACCGTTTCGCCTGCATCTTCCTCAACAGCTTCCGCAACGGATACGGAGTCCGGCAGATCTGCCTCGTCTACCTCCTGCTCGAATTGGACCGCGAGCGGAGATTTTACCTCCGCAAGCGGTTTGTTATTCGCGGTTACGTTCCAAAGGAAGGCTTTGAGCTGTCCCTCGGCATCATTTATTACCTCAAATCTGTCGCTCTCGCCCGCGGCTATTTCCTTTTCTTCAAGCTCAACGGATACGAGCTTGCCGTCCTCATCATATACCGCAACGAGCAGCATAACAGTGACAGGCGCTTCCTCATTATTCTTGACCTCTGCCGACGCAGTATTCTCCGCAAGATCGAATGCTTTTACTTCTACATCAACAGGTGTTTCGGTCGGTGGCGCTGTCGGCGATGCCGGTGTGTCTGTCGGCGGTGCCGGTGTGTCTGTCGGCGGTGCCGGTGTGTCTGTCGGCGGTGCCGGCGTCGCTGTCGGCTCCGGCTCGGCACTCTTATATGTTGTCACCTTTATATCCTTAATAAAACCGACCTTATTATTCACCGTATCAAGATATTCTACAGTAGTCGGTGTTGACATTTCGGCATCAAGATATGATACATTAGCTGCCGAAAGCAGCTTAGTGCCGTCCTGTGCGGTCACGGCGTATGTTATAGTCTTATTGACCGTATCGACCTCTACCGTAGTATGGACCCATGCGTCACGCGCACCCGGAGCGTTGCCCTTGGTTTTGTCATTCATTGCCGCGTAAGAGGATGAATCCATAACACCTTGTACAAAAGCAACTCCCACCGTATCGTATACGTTCTTGTTTGATGTTCCCGGTCTCTTTGACGGATCGACAAGCGCAACCCTTGCTCTTGAATCGCTGGAAAAATTCGAGTCAAATTCGATTATATATTTGTCCTCGCCGGTAACATAGCTGCTGTAATCACAATGCGCGTATGCTCTTGTGTTATTGGCATTCGATCCCGCGGTGAAGGTGGTCGTTCCGTCCGCCTCCGATACCGTGATCCTTTCCTTCTCTACAAAGCCCGAAACATTATCGACTACAGCTTGCGGTGTAGGTGTCGGCATTGCCGTAGGCGTAGGCGACGGCGACGGCGACGGTAGCGGTGTCGCTGTCGGTCTCGGCGTCGGTGTTACGCGCACAGGCGCATCTTTACCGGTAAACTCAACAACGCGAATGCTGTCAAGTCCGTTCGGGAATTCCCAATTCTCTGTTGATCCGCCTCTTACTAATCCGAATGATACGCTATCAACGGCTGTCTTGCTACCAAACCAATAATCCTTATACTTCATTATCTCATTACCGTCAAACCGGAGTGACTTGATACTCGTCATAGCAGGATCAAAGATTACCTGGATATGCTTTGTAAATTCTGAGTTTGAGCCTGTGAATATTGCATCGGCATCAAAGGTCTCTCCGCCATCGGTGCTTACATATACCTTGTAGCCGTTTTTCCACGCAAGACGAAGCTTATCGCCAAACTGTATATAGTCGTATACAGACTCACGATTCATGGCGTTGCCGAAGTGCCAGTCAACATCGTATGTCACCATCTCGTCATTTGCGTCAAGCGTAAATGTCTTCTTTGCGTTGTACGCCTCACCCGGTTTTGTCGGATTATATAATATACGTCCGTGCTCTGCACCGTCCGCACTGTAATTCAGTGTGCCGGTATGTGTCCAGCTGTTAACATCCTCTTGGCTCCATGCTGTATCCGATGTCGTGCCGCGCTCATAAAGAGTATTCAGCGTTCCATCTATTTCGGTCTGCTTTATATATGAGGTAGCCGCAATGACAGGCTTACACTGTATGGTGCCGCCGGCATCATTTGTCGTATACACTCTCAGCTTTTCAAGGCTAAGACCGTTCAAATCAAACTCCTTTGTATACTGACCGTCTATCGTATCCCATGTACTCGACGTACCGGTTAAAGTAGCCGTAGCCGTATCGTTTTCATAATCGAATACAACGTTGACTATCCAGCGCTTTGCGCTGCCCTGGATATTACCTAAGCCGTCTACTACTGATGTCCATGAGGTAGCAAAGGCTTCCTCGGCGTTGTTTCCGTTTTTGCTCATGAGCGTTCCCGCGCTTGATGCGTAGGGCTGTGTGAGCTTTAAGATGTTCTGATCATCCTCGCCTAAAAGCTCTACATTCACGCTATATTCATGTCCTGTCCAGTTCCAGTTTGAGCCATCTATTTTGATCCCGCCCGTTGTGAACCTGAACGTAAGCTCCGCCTTGTTTTCCGTGACCTTTGTAAAGGTCTTGTACATATTGCCGCCTACCGCCGCTCCGTTTTGGGTGAGCGTTGCGCCTGCCGCGCTTGCGCCCGAAAGCGTCGTCGCACTGTCGGTGTTGTCTGTTTTATATACATCGGTGCCTGTCGCGTCCACTGTCTGCATAGGAACTACCTTTACATGGCAGGCCGCTTTAAATCCGCCCTCTGCCGAGGTCGCGATAATATCCGCCTCGCCTACGGATGCGCCGTATACGTTGCCGCCCGCATCTACTGTCGCAACGGATGAATTGGATGATGACCATGTGTAATTCTGATCCGATGCGTCCGACGGAACAACTGCCGCTGTCAGCTTCTTAGAGAGGAAGGAGCCTACATTCAATGTTTCGCTCGAAACCGTAATGCCCGTTACCGGGGTTGACCATACGTTCACCTTGCAGTCCGCCGTAAATCCGCCGTCATTTGTTGTTGCCGTTATTGTAGCCGTACCCGGATTTACACCTGTAACAACACCTCTTTGCACCGTTGCAACGGAGCTGTCCGAGGTTGTCCATGTAACGCCCTTTTTCGACGCGTTTGAAGGCTCGATATTTGCCGATATTGTCGCGCTTCGTCCCTTTTCTACCGAAAGCTCCGCTTGTCCGAGAGTTATGCCGGTTACATCGACCTTCTCCGGCTGCTCGTAGGTGACATTGGTATAGGGCACTGCCGGAGCAAGGTAGTTGAGCGTATTTCCGCTCGCGTCAGTCGCAAGCGCTGCCGAGCCAATGTAATAGCTCGTGTGCGGCGGCTGGTTATAGCCGACGTTCTGCCATGCTATCGCGCAGCGGTACTGGCTGTCGTGCATGAGAGTTGTAAGACGATAATCTGTCGGCATTGTCGATGTATATATTCTTATATATGCCTGCTCGGTTTGACTGCCCTTATTTATCGGGAGCATTACCTCCTCGCGCCAGTCGCCCCAGATATCCGCCGAAAGCGATGCGTTGCGCTTCGTGTAGTTATTTGTCGCGCCGCCGTCAAGGGTATATCCGTTTGACGGGCCGTAGAATCTTTTTGACCAGCCATTTGCCGCGTCATACTTCTGAATTATATTTGTATCAAGCAGTTCTCTTGACAGGTCTCCGTCCCAATAGATAAGGTTATTGTCAAAGCTGCCGCTGCCGGCTTTTGAGGGCTTTGCGTTTATCTCGTTACCGCTGAGGTCAAATACATTAGTGTGGCTTGATGTCCAACCGAGCGCAAGAGCGTTCGGATGCGTTTTAGCATACTCATCATCTATGTTTGCCATTACGCCTCTGCCGGTATCGCCCGCTGCGCCCTTTCCCCAGAGCACCTGACCGGTCGCGGCAACGCGGAAGTTAGCCGCATTTTTAGCGTAGCCCTCTTTGTCCTCTTTAACGGAGAATACCTCCTGTACGCCGTCATTATTGAAGTCGTTCACGTGCATAGCGTCACCGTGACCGAGATAGGTGTTACCCATTGCAACGCCGTTATCGTCAAGCGCAACGGAGCCGTAAACGATCTCATCCCTGCCGTCGTTATCTATATCTGCTACGGACAGGTTATGGTTTCCGTTTCCGTAGATCGATGTCGCGCTCTTGCTTGCGCCGTCATGCTCCCACTGGAGAGTCAGCTCTGTGCCGTCCCAGATATAGGTGCGCACTACCGCATGATTATAATATCCGCGGCACATAACGATGCTCGGATGAACGCCGTCTATATACGCTACCGCCGCAAGATAACGCTCGCTTCGGTTATATTTTGCCGAAGGGTCGCCCCAATAGCTCTTTGAATGCATTTCATACGGGATATATTCGGTAGTTGCAAGCGCTTCGCCGGTCTCGCCGTCAAATACGGTCAAAAACTGCGTAAACGGGTTTTTACCCTTTAATCTGCCGCTTGTGCCTATGTATGATTTTGTGTTATCGATATTTCTTATAGCGTCTGTGTCGCCGACCTCAGTTACATATTTGCCCGTGCCGTCAACAGTGCCGGGAGCTGTCTTCATAGCGACCTCCGATCTGCCGTCACCGTCAAAGTCATAAACGATAAACTGCGTGTAATGCGCGCCTGCGGTCACATTCTTACCCATATCGATGCGCCACTTGCGGTATTTGCCGTCTACCGCCGTTGCGTTCGGGTCTATCTCATAAGCGTCTATGTACACATTTCCGGTAAAATCCGCACCCGCACTGTCCTTTGAGTCTGTCGGGTCCCACTTCAGGATAAGCTCATACTCGCCGTCACCGTCGATATCTCCGACCGACGCATCATTCGCGCCGCCTTCCTTATCGGACGTATTGTAATAATGCGATGTCTTTCCATCACCCATACGCGCAACATCGGCAGGTCTATCTATGGGTATATCCACATAAGTATATGAACCCGGAAGGCTCGCGCCGCTGCCTACCTCGCTGCCCTTAGGCGTTACGTTGACAGCTGCCGCCTTTACCGCTTTCTCGCCTGCCGCGCTCTCGCCTTTACGTACTACCTTGTAATAATAGTTTGCAGACGAAGCTGTTTTGTCTATGTAGTTTGTCGCGTCATGCGCACCCGTGGTGTATATTTTGGAAAACATCCCCGTTGCCGATGTGCCGCGGTAAATATCGAATGCCTGGTTTTCAAGGCTTTCCGTTCCCAAAAGACGCCACGACAAGAACACACCCTGATCCTGTTGCATTACAGATCTGTCGTCCTTCGTTCTGTACACCGCGATAAGCCCTCGTCCGAGCTGCTCCATCTGTCTTGCATTTGGCTGATACTGCGGCGTCTTTGCCGCCGCCTCAACGGTAGTAACGGCAAAGCCGCTACCGAGCGATGATATCATTGAAATGCTTAAAACAAAGCTTAATATCTTGTTTTTCATGCTCTCTCTCCTCTATTATAAAAATCTCACACGAATAAAGGGTACTAAACCCCAAAATTATACTAATATTTTACCTTAAATTTTAAAACAAAACAACAAAAAAATTGTACAAATAAAATATATTATTTTGTGCAGTTTGTCAGAGCAAAAAAAATAATTCAAAAAAAAATATTGAATTATTCACAAATATATAGTATAATATTCTTTAACAAGATTATCAGGAGGCGGCTATGAAATTTTCAAAGCTCATAAAGGGCGCGGCAATAACCGGAGTTGCATTACTTGCAGCGAAGGGGCTTGACGATCGGCTCGAAACAACACACTACATAATTCGTTCACCAAAGATACCGAAGGAGTTCAACGGTTTTCGAATAGTGCAGATATCCGATTTTCACGCATCGACTATACCGGGGATCATTGAGGAGGTAAAAAGCGAAACACCTGATATAATAGTTTCCACCGGCGACCTGGTGCACGATCGCGGTCCATACGAGCCGGGCATAAGACTTTCCGAACGGCTTGCAATGATAGCGCCGACATACGGCGTAACGGGCAACCATGATCTGCGCCGCGCTGACTACAACAAATTCCAGCACGAGCTGGATGAGACAGGCATGGTCACGCTGCGCGATGAGAGTATTGCTCTTACGCGTGACGGTGCAGAGATCACTCTAACCGGCATAGACGATCCGTTCTCCGAGGACTGTAACACCATAAAGGAGAACGTGGCAGCATCCGTTGCTAAAATACCGCCAACGGAAAACTACCATATAGTCCTGTTTCATCGCGCAAATCACATGGATCTCTTGAAAAACCACGGCTATGATCTTGTCATTTCCGGACACATGCACGGCGGACAGATTCGGCTGCCGAACGGACGCGGCGTTTGCACGCCCAAGTCAAGCTGGTCAAGCGGCTCACCTATACTGTTCCCGAAATACTTTGCCGGACATTATCGCTACAAGGACATGAACATGATAGTTAACCGCGGCATCGGCAATCCGATGATAATACCGAGACTGTTTAACCGTCCCGAGCTGACAGTAATTATATTAAAGCATAAGGAGGAAATCGCATGAAGCGCACGATCTACACATGCTTCCCCGGAGGAAAGCACAAGGTTCTCACAATGAGCTATGACGACGGTCAGATTCATGACAGACGCCTGATAGAGATATTCAACAAATACGGGATAAAGGGAACATTCCACCTTAATTCCGGTCTTATGGGCGTGCGTCCGGACGGCAGGGACGATGAGCACAGGATAAAGGGAGATGAGGTCAAGGAGCTTTACAAAGGACACGAGGTAAGCTGTCATACCGTATTCCACCCCACCATCTCTCGCTGCCCTATAACACAAGTAGTGCGCCAGGTGATAGAGGATAGAGAAGCTCTTGAAAAAATGTGCGGCTATCCGGTACGAGGAATGAGCTACCCTAACGGCTCATATTCACAGGAGATAGTTGACGCTCTGCCTGCCTGCGGAATAGAATACAGCCGGGTCGTAGGCGATACGCATGACTTCGCTTTTCCGGAGAATTATCTAACATGGAAGGCGACCTGCCACCACAGCCATAAGCTTATGGAGAATGCGGAGCGGTTCGCGGCGCTTAACAAACGGCAATACTTATATATGATGTACGTATGGGGGCATAGCTATGAGTTCGCGCGTGAGGAAGAAAACAACTCCTGGGAGCATATAGAAGGCTTCTGCAAATTTATCGGCGGTCGCGATGATATATGGTATGCGACTAATATCGAAATAGTAGATTACATGAACGCCGCGCATAACCTCAAATTTACTGCTGCCGGTGATATGGTCTATAACCCGAGCGCGATCCCTGTATGGATCAACGTTAACGGTGAAGACAACAAGATAGTAGATCCGGGAGCAACGATCGTAATATGAAAGAAAGCGATCTCTACGAGCCGGTGCGCGCGCTGTTTACCGAGCGCGGATACAAGGTGAACGCTGAGGTGCTCGACTGTGACGTGACCGCGCTAAAGGATAATGAGCTTATAATAATCGAATTGAAGCAGAGCCTGTCGGTCATTCTTCTCGCCCAGGCATTGGAGCGGCAGAAAACCGGCGCAAAAGTCTATATCGCAGTACCCAAGCCGAAGAAGTATTCACCAAAGACCTTCCGCGATACGCTTTATATCCTGCGCAAGCTGGAGCTTGGACTTATATTTGTCACATTCAGAGGTGATGCCTGCGCCTTTGCCGAGATCATACGCGAGCCGGAGCCGTTTGTTCCCGTTCGCGAAAGGCGCGATATAAAGAAGAAGATACTGCGCGAGATAGACGGCAGAGCGGTGGACAACAATACCGGCGGCGTTACACATCGCAGGATAGCAACAGCATTTACGGAAAAGAACATATATGCCGCGTGTATAATTGAAGAATACGGCACAGCAACGCCGAAGCTCATAAAGGAGATCACCGGCACAGACTGCGGCGCGATACTCTCACGCAGCTACTACGGCTGGTTTGAGCGCGTAGAAAAGGGCGTGTATTCCATCACCGACAAATGCCGCGCCGAGCTTACGGATTACCCGGAGCTTTACGATTACTACCGCGGCTTGGTAAAATCAAAAAAAACTATTGAAAAAGCGGAAAATATATGATACAATAATTACAATAAAATTAATAAGAGGAGGAAACAACAATGGATGAGATTTTTGACAGGATCAAGGATACAGCCGCAAAGGCCAGGGAAAATGCTGAAAGGATCGCTAAAGAGGTTGCAAAGCGCACATCAAAGGCAATAACCCAGACAAAGCTGTCGTTTGCTGTTAATGAGGCGGAGAACAAGATCAAGGACGTATATACCGAGATCGGCAAAGCTCTTTACACAATGCATCTTAACGGCGAAAACACGAACGACTCGTTTGCCGCTTCCTTTGAGCAGCTTGACAAGCTCAATGAGGACCTTGAGCTTATCAACGCAAAGTTAGCCGAGCTTAAAAACTCTGTAAAATGCGATGAGTGTGGCGCATACAACGCAAACGACGCGGAATACTGCGCAAAGTGCGGCTCGCAGCTCAATCACAAGGAAGCTGAGGCTGAGGCTGAAGACGATATTGACAGCGCGTATGCAGAGGCTGAGGACGATGACGAAGAGGTTATAGTTATCGACCCTAAAAAGCCTGAATAAACATTAGAAACACATCGCCGCAAGCCGGCGGATCGGAGAGTATGATGGATTTTGATAAGCTGAAAAAAGCGGCTAAGGAAACGCTTAAAATCATGAGCGCAAAGGATGAGCCGTCTGTTGAGGATGAGCTGGAGGATGATTTCCCCGATGTAAAATCGGAGCCGAAAGAGAAAATCGACAACGAGGATGTAATGGGCTCTACACAACGTATAGATCTCAAAACCATTTTTGAAAGATTTCGGACAAAGGTCGAGGAGGGCGTTCCCGCGCGCGAGGCGCCGCCAAAAACCGAATCTGCATCCGCTGTATCTTTATCGGATGCATCCGAGGCAATGGACGAGATCGCAAAGACTGTTGATGAGATAGACAAACGCACCGAAGAAATAACTCTTGCGGCGGACGAGCATAATGAAAAGCTCTCCGCTTCGATCGACACCTTGCAGACCGGGATCGAAACGTCCATAGATGAGATAAAATCAGAGCTTGCCGCGATACACAAGCTCGTAGAAAATGCCGATGTGGATACACACGATTCGTTTAACTCAGTAACGGCAAAGCTCAATAATTCCGAAAAGAGAGCTGAGAAGCTTATAAACTCATTATCAGGAGTATCAAAGCTTAACGACAGCATATTCGATCTCAAAAACTCACAGATGAATATGCGAAACACGCTTGCCGACCTTGAGGAATCCTTCTACAGTCTGAAGCGCAAGATGACCACCGGTATACTGATCATAAGCGTGATCGCCGCGGTCATTGCAATTCTGGAGATAATAAATTTGTTATCGTAAGTCAAAAGGGACTGCATCAAAATCAATCGTTTTAGCTATTGGTTTTGATACGTCCCTTTTTTGTTTTATCGTAAGCGCAGCAAGTCGGAAAGGATCGCTGCGCTACACTGAATTTTATTCATACAAAACACTGAGTAAAACAGCCATTAATAATCGTAAAATTTCAGTTTATCGGGGAGATAGTGGGTGGGCGCAGCTTGTCCTTGTGCATTCTTTTGGCGATGCTCCGCTGTCCTTGCCCCGAGGGCAACACTGGTCGGGCGCAAGCGCCCTGCTCGTGCCGGCATCCTGGGTGGCGCGGCGACGATAGGAGCCGTGACGGATTGGGGTTAACGACGCTAAAAAATATGATAAATTAGCGGTTTTAGATGAAATCTATCTCTGCCGTACCCCAACCCGACCTTTTCAAGCAAAGCTTGAAAAGCCCACCCT
>JAFRDB010000103.1 GCA_017404065.1 Clostridia bacterium | reverse complement strand
TGATCTGACGAGGGTTGGTTCTTAACATGGTAACGGCTCCTTTACGGTTTGTTTTTTTGTTCAATTATATTATACCATAAATCGAGCCGTTTTTCCATGTTTTTTTATATTTCTTTGACTTTTTCCGTGGTCTCGGACGGTGTCAATGTCGTAGAGATCATCGAACAGCTCTATAGCACCGAGTGCGTAGCACATCATTTGCGGATTTTCCTTGGCTGAGACAAGCACCCCGAGCCCATATTTAAAATCTGTAATCTGCAAAATTCCATCCGCGATGATAATGCAGTCCGCGGTACCAAAGCCCTGTTCTACCCAAGGTGAGAAGTCAACGCGTTGCTCAATCAGCACTACAGGATCGCTACACGATTCCTTGGCAGCCTCTAGCTGCTCCAGCACATAGGTCGCATAACCGACAGCACAGTCGTCCATTTCCTGATTGTAGTAGCTCAGGTTTTCTGTTGGATCCTCTGCTTCTATTCCCAGCGCTGTTTTCAGCTTATACTCACAAAGGCTGTGAGCATCTGTGCCCTCGGCGGCGTAGTTGCTACCCCTATCCTCATAGCATTCGGATAGCCTTGCTGAGGGAGGGCATCGAATCCAGCGTTCTGACGATGAGGCGGAGAGTAATGCGTGTTTAGTTGGCATCGCTTAATCCCTCCGCATCCTTAAGTAGTGCAGCATAGTTTGCCGGATCAATGCCGGACAGCTTTTCAGCGCCATACTTATGAAGCAGGTCGCGTATCTGGGTAGTGTAGCCTCTGCGTGACATATCCGCCAAGACCGCGCGAACCTCCTCTAGCTTCATCGGCTCCGGCAAGGTAACGGGCTTGGGTTCAGCAGGTTCACTGTTAAACTGCCTTGCCAGCCAATCGGCAGTATCGTTTATAGCTGCAGCCGCATTACGAAGCTCCTCTATGGTTATTGCTATGTCTTTTATTTTGCTCATCTTGTTTTCCTCCTTCCTCGGATTTACTATGTGCAGCAAGGATAGAAAGCTTCCTTGCCAGCCTTGCAGATACATGGCTGATTGCAATCAGCACATTTATAACCTCGCTATCCGCAGGGCTCTTGTTTCGCGTTGTGAACATATGCATTGCCTCCATTCCGGAGCATATCGTTTTTGCTCCTTATGTTTCTCACTGGAGATGAGGCAGGCGATTTGACGAAGGAAAGATTATTTTTTATACTCCGGCCACCATTACGGCAGCCGGAGATAATCTTTTTATAGGAGTTCTGGATACTCTCTGGAGAGCTGCTCTTTGACTTTCTTTATGCGGGAGAGGAACGTAGTGCGCTTGACACCGATGACATCGGCAATGGCCGCGTCGGAAAGCCCCTCCTGACGGAGCTGGCCGATCCGAATTGCATCGGGCATTAATTCTTCCAGGCGCTCGAAGAGCTTGTCCAACTCCGCCTTATCGCAAATGATGTCCTCAATAGAAGGTGTTGGATCCTCAAGTATGTCCATTAAGGTAACCTCTTCACCTTTCTTACTAATGACAGGGCTATCCAAATAGAGATTATCTCCAGGTGCATGAAATTCGCAGTCTTGACACATAGCGTCGCATAGCCACCACTTACTGCGTGGACACATGCAGCGGTGGTGATACTGCTCACGTTTTCTGAGATTGGTTCGCCAGCGATCAAAATCCCTATACTGTTCCGATGTAACCTCGAACCATGACTTGGTCTGTTTGTCAAAGATGCGTTTTGCATTGTTTTCATTGTTTGTCATAAAAATCGTCTCCTTTGGTTTTCGTGGTGCGAAATCCGCCAGAGCCGATTTATGTCCGTAGAGACAGAAAGACGGCCAAAGACACAGTCCTCCCTTCTGGGATAAAACTATGTCCTTGGCCGTCATGCAGCTCTGCGGACTCCTATTCGGTTATAGATCGGGTCAAGCAGCAATTTTGTAACTGCGAACTTTAAAGTCCGAAGTGGTGACCCGTGTCACCTCGGTTCGAGTGTTATCCCTCTCTATAGTAAAGGTTTCACCAAGCGATAAATAAGTAGTTGTTCGGTGGCCTTTATATAATGAAGAGATATAGCCTGTCGTAGCATCTCCACAACATGCTAAGCGACCGTGGCAGTCTCTAATTTCATTCATTGGCATCCTCCTTTCGTTAATTAGTAAATTAGCGGCTCCGCTCTTTAGCGAAGTTTGGTTTTAAAAAAGAGAAGCTGGCACATAGCTCAAGAGAGGAGTCCCAGCTCCGTGAGTCTGATCGCAGCAGAAGCCTGCGATACTTGATAGAATCCGGCGAACTGTTCCAGAATCCATTTTGACTTGGAGATCAGTCCTGCGGATATAAACTTGTTTTTCTTGCTGCGGTCGATGATCATCTGAAATCCGTCAGCAATCGTTTCTTTCGGCATGAGTATGCGAGGGGCTATACCATTTGCCTGCCATTCGAGCCAATCTAAATCGGTCCAAACATCTTTGAAAGATTCGTCCTTAGCTTCAACGGGACAGCGTTGAGCCACAGCTCGTCCTTCCTTTAATGTCTCCATTGCCAGAAAGTAGTTGCGATGATAGATCCAGTGGACGCATTCATGTGCTACAGTATTACGGTGGCTGCCAAAGTTACGCTTCAGGTAGGTGTTCGGATCAATGATCATGGTCTTTGCCTTGACGAATACTTCCCGATAATCATCTTCATATGGATCGTAGATTTCAACAAGCCCATCGGTAAAGCACATCTGGCCGAGAATACTGAGGTCTTCGGATAGGTGATATTCCTTGATGAGCAAAGGTAGTTTATCTCTTGCGATTTCTTCGATAGGAACGGGCATCGGCTTTTTGAGTGCCTCCGGATAGTGTTCCGCTAAGATTTCTGCTGACTTGTCGTCGAATTCAGATTTGTACATCCGAGGGACAAGGGAGCTGAGATATGCTTCTTTGGTCATATTTATCCTTTCTTCTCGATTTCTTCCAGAACGCGCTGCCAGAAGTCATCACCGAGCTTCTTATCGCTGGCTTTACGGAGGGCAGCACGAACATGCGGAATGTTCTCATCCATAATGTACTCAGGAAGATCCGGAGCGGCCCCATTCCTTTCGCGGCCAGCAAAATCAAACATTTCTGCACGTTCCTCATCCGTTAGGTGGAGCACATCAGCTATCTTAGGATGAATCGCTCAATACAATCGGAAGGCTTTTTTGGAGTATTGAAAGAAGATAAACATTTCAGAAGATTTTTGTTGCGAAGCTCGGTAAAAGTAGAGATAGAAATGCAGTTATTAGGGCTATCATTCAACATAATGAAATATTACAACAAAATCCGAAGTAAAAAGACGCAACAACACTTATATGAGTTAAAAGCAGCCTGACAAAATTTCGGAGAAATTTTAAAAGGTGTTTTTTGTGTACACAAAACCACGAGATAAATGCATATTATTTCCAATCTGGGATTTTTTACTTAAAAATTGCTGTAAATGAATAGGAGCTGCTGCAAAACCTGCGTTTTGCAACAGCCCCTTTTAATGATATTGCAATTTATAAAATCGAATCCCACAGCTCCTCGTGGGGGTTGGCGATGACCTCGGTGTTTATTAGCACACCGTTCTCCGCCGCGAGCTTTGCTCCGGCTTCTACAGCAGCTCTTACGTCGCTTACATCACCCGTCAGCGTTACGAAGCACTTGCCCGCCATACCGCGAGCCAGCCTTACCTCTATAAGCTCTATGTATCCTGATTTTACCGCTGCATCCGCTGCCTCTATCGCGCTTGCCGCTGTAAAGGTTTCGATGATGCCAAGCGAACGCTTGGTTTTTACATCTACCGCTCCGCTTACGGCTTCAAGTACGTTTCTGCCGAGATTACCTATAACAAAGGTGTCGATAAGTCCATCCTCAGCAATTATCGCCGCGCGCTCTACAGATGCGCGTATAGCGGAAAGCTCTCCGCCTACTACCGTTACATACTTACCCGGACAAACCGAGCCGGAGGACAGGAGGAATATTCCCGCGCTCTTGAGCATCTCATCTGTAACGACAATGCCCTTTGATACATTTTTGCATTCTACTACGCCTATTGCATTATTCATTCGCGCTCACTCCTTACCTTCCTATCATTACATATCTGTCCGTTACAGCCATAACGACACCGTCTATACTTGTGTGCATACATGTTCCGAGATCGTTGTAATCCGTTGCCGCAACAACCTGACCTCTTGTCACCCTCTCGCCCTCACGTACGGTGGGGCTTGCGGGCTTGCCGACATGCTGCTTAAGCTCGATGCAGACCGCCTTGGGACTGAATACTGTATCAACCTTCTCTACCTTGTCCTTGACATAGCGTCTTATGCCGAGCCTGTCTATAAGCTTTGCAGAGGATACCAGTCTGCCGGTACGCTCTGCGCGAACATGCTCCGGCTGTTTGTTATTCTGACGCTTAAGACCGTGTCTGCCCAACGCGCCCTTTATTTCCATAGATACCTTTGACGGCAATATTCCCTGCTGGCACGCTATTACCGAGCATACTCCGCAGCCGCAGCAAAGCGAATTCTGCAAGAACGCCTCAGTGTTCTGTACCTCGCCGTGACCTGCCGCGCGTACCGTCTTATGCACCTGGAGATCATAGCCCAGAAGGTATCTCGGGCACATATCCGAACACATAGTACAGTTGCAGCACGCAGCCGACGAACGGCGAATAGCGATATTTACCGGCATCTTTATTCTCTGTATTATAGAATGCGTTTCGGGGAATATTAAAAGTCCCTTTGTTGTCTTGGTGACGGCATCATTTTCAAGATCGACCAGCTTACCCATCATAGGTCCGCCGTTTACTACCGCCTTACCCTCAAGCTCGCCGTAACCAACACTCTCAAGCAGCTCCCTTATCTTCATTCCTACCGGAGCAACAACTGTTATATCCTTCGGAACATCTCCGCCTATGGTTATGTACTTATCCACAACCGGAGTTTTCTCATTTACCGCCTTCCATATATTATATACAGTCTCAACATTGATTACCATAACGCCAACCATTACCGGTATAGCGCCCTCCGGTATGATCTTGCCTGTTGTTTCATAAGTAAGCACGACCTCATCACCGGCGGGGTAAATATCAGGGATCTCGTGTATCTTTACTCTTGTACGCTTCAGCGACGCAACGATATTATCGTCAAGAAGATGCATATTCTTGCCCTTTATGCCGATTATCGCTTCCTTTGCGTCCATTGTGTCAAGCAGAAGATTTAAGGTGTCGACCAGCTCCTGCAAATGAAATTCAAGGATATGATGGTCGACCATCATAAGCGGCTCACATTCTGCAGCATTGACAACTATCTGCTCCACATTATTTGAAAATTTTCTATGCGTGGGAAAACCCGCGCCGCCCGCGCCGACTATGCCCGCATCATATACGATTTTTTGAAGCTCATCTAAATTCATTACTGCGTCCTCCGTTTTTGAACTTCACTCTATCACATGTCTATCAGGTATGACCCTGATGTCGTCAAGCTATCGCTTATTTACGGCAACTCGGCTGACACCGCTCGCGGTGGCTGACGAGTATTGTGCGCTTAACCTGACGACATTATATATGACCCTGCGGGTCATACCTGTTTTTTATCCAATATACCAACTATCAGTGCATCCACAGGCGCATCCTGGTTTTTCATTCCCTTTCTTGCGCTTGATCCCTGCGCGATGATAACGTCCTCGCCGATACCGGCGCCGACACCGTCATCAACTGCGACAAGGTATTTGTCGATCAGCTTTCCGTTTTCGATGCACTGAACAAGCATAAATTTACATCCCACAAGGCTTCCAAGCTTGTGAGTTGAAACTACGCTTCCATAAACTCTTCCTAAAATCATAATGCTATACCTACTTTGTAAGTATTTTGATCACATCTCCCGTTTTCAGAGCGCACGCGTTTGCGTCATCCGTGTCGATATGCATTTCCGGCGTAAAGCTTTCGTGAACACGCACCTGCACGTCATAAAAACGTGTTGGCTTGCCGGTCTGTACCTCTACATCAACGAGATCATTATCCTTAATACCGTACTTGTCTGCAAGTGCCGGCGGCAGATGAATGTGTCTGTTTGCAATTATACAGCATTCATTAAGGTATATACTGCCCTTTGGGCCTACAAGCGCCATAGGCGCACTGCCCTTCAGCTGTCCCGACGGACGTACCGGAGGACTGTTCTTAAGCTTGAACGTGTCTGTCCTCGATATCTCTACCTGGCTCTCTTTTCTGAGCGGACCCAGTATTCTCACGTTTTCTATCGAACGGAGATTAGGACTGACTATAGTTACACATTCCTCTGCGGCGAACTGACCGCCCATAAGCTCCTTTTTCTTGTGAAGCTCATAGCCCTCGCCAAAAAGAGCATCCAGATCCTTGCGGGAAAGATGCACGTGTCTTGCGGATACGCCTATCTTAACTACCTCTTCCTGATCTTTTTTCTTGAGCGTAGCTATGACGGCATTAGTAATAAGTTCTTCGAGTGTTGCCACTTTAGTTTCCCTCCCTTAGGTATTAATAGGGGGTATGAAGCTGTCGGGCAGGTGGGACAGTTCCCGGACAGGGGGACGGTTCTCCTGTCTGCCTTTGGCATGACTGTGAGAACCGTCCCCGCTGTCCGGAAACCGCCTCCCTGTAGAGCTTCATACCGTTTTTATCTATTAATATTAGTCGAGGCTCGGAAGGATCTTCTCAACGTCACCGTGCGGACGCGGAATTACATGTACCGAGATAAGCTCGCCAAGTCTTGCGCCTGCTGCTGAGCCTGCGTCTGTAGCAGCCTGAACTGCGCCTACATCGCCTCTTACCATAACAGTTACGAGACCTGAACCGATTCTCTCTGTTCCAATAAGCTGTACGTTAGCTGCCTTTACCATTGCATCTGCTGCCTCTACTGCTGCAACAAGACCTCTTGTCTCAACCATACCTAATGCTTCTACTGCCATTTTCTTTTCCTCCTATTTTTTGGGTTCTCACCCTGATTTACTTGGTTTATATTGTTTTTTATCTTAAAACGCTATGCGCTTTAATTCTATTTAGTTTGCCGCTGTCTTGCGCGGTCTGCCGCGCTTTGCTGCGGGCTTTGCCGCTGACGCGGTCTTTTTTGTGTTCCTGCGTATTTTTGCCGGACCAACGTGCGTTGCCGCACTCTCAGACTTCGGCTCAACAGTCCGTTCCGCATCAAGATGCAGATACGGAAGTATTTCTGTGTGCGGACTTGGAATTACATTCCACGCTTTTAGTGTGCCGAAAGTCTTCGCAAGCTCCACACCGGCATCTACTGATGCCTGTACCGCCGATACCTCGCCTTTTACGACCAGTGTTACAAGTCTTCCGCCGAGCCTGCGCTCTGTTGCAACAAATTCGACCTCCGCTACCTTGCACATCTGATCAAGAGTCTTTATAGCGTCACCCAAGCCGCTTATTTCTATTAAGCCTATTGAGAAATTTGCATTCATATTTATCCTCCTTAATAGAAACTTGGCAATATCTTTGCCACCGAGTCATCCGGCTGCGGTATAATATGTGTCGCGTATACCTCTCCGACCTTTTCGGCCGCAATGCGTCCGGCTTCAACAGCAGCTCTTACCGCAGCGACCTCTCCTGTCACCACTACGTTCACAAGTCCCGAGCCTATCTTAACTGTTCCGATAAGCTTGACCTCTGCCGCCTTTGTCATAACATCGGTAGCGTCTATTGCTCCGGTAAGGCTTCTTGTTTCAAGTAGTCCCAATGCCTGCATAGCCGTTACCTCCTTACGCGTTCATCGGTATGTGACCTACACGGTCTTTGCCTACCGATATTCTCTGTGCCATCTTAACGGCATCATCTGTCGGGCCGGAAATAACATGAGAACAAATGACTCCCGAAACAGTGTTGGCAGCCTCAACCGCCGCGTCAACAGCAGCCTGCACCGCCGATACCTCTCCCTGTATCTTTATCGCCATGATAAGCGGAACCTCTACAGACTCGGCATTCGCCGGCTTATTGGAATCTATCGCGATTATTTTTACGTCAGCAGCCTTTGCCGCGGCATCAGCAGCGGTTATAGCTGTAACGAAGCCGAACATCTCAACTATTCCGATCGCTTCATTCATAGTCTGTACTCCTTCCCGATGTTATTATAAATCCTTATTGATATATGCTATCTTAAGACCCTTCTGAGCAAGGTTCGTCTCGAGCGCCTCGTTCATCTCGTCAAGCGAGAAGCGGTGTGTGATAAGCTCCTTGATCGGAAGACCTATTCCTATAGCTCTCTTTAAGAAGTCAAAGGTAGTTACATAATCTCTCAGTGTATATACCCATGAGCCGACAAGAGTTATCTCCTTTGAGCAAAGGTCAAAATGCGGATTGATAGTTGCGTCTCCGCCGTTGATGAAGAAGCCCAGCTCGCAAAGTCCGCCGCCATTTCTTATGAAGTGATATATATTGCTGTGCGCTACCGGTGAGCCTGTACACTGGAATGCGAAGTCGGCAAGCTTGCCGCCGAATGCATCCTGTACAGCCGCTGCCAGAGCGTCTATACCCTTGATGTTTCTGTAGTTTACAGTTTCTGATGCGCCCATGCGCTTTGCAAACGCAAGTCTCTCGTCGTTTCCGTCGACAGCAACTATAGTCTCAATACCGAGCGTGCGGAGAACTGCTATACAGATAAGACCGATAGGTCCACAACCCTGAACAACTACCTTTGAGTTAAATCTCAGAATATTTGTCTGCTTAGCTCTCTCTACCGCGTGTACAAGTACAGCGCACGGCTCGATGAGTATTCTTGAGTCAAGATCGAGATCTGATACATTGAAGAAGGTTGAGCCGAAGCTGCCGCCTCTTATAAATATGTAATCACTGAACCAGCCGTTGAGATGAATATCGTCATCAGGGAGAAGTCCGTAAACATCTGCGCCACCCACGTTCTTCTTGTTAAGGTCGAACATTGTTATATCCGGATTATCCTTAAATATCATGCAGGTAACGATCTTGTCGCCTACCTTTACCGGCTTTCCGGCGCTGTCACACTTAACATTCTTTCCCATCTTAACGATCTCGCCCGTGCCCTCGTGTCCGAGCGCTACCGGGATAAGTCCGAACGGGTCTACCTTGAATTCGTGAGCGTCCGTACCGCATACGCCGCAACCCTCTACCTTAACAAGGATATCGTCATCGCCGACCTCCGGGATCGGATATTCCTTAACATCAAAGTGTTTAAGTCCGGTAAGAACCGCAACTCTTGCTGTCTTGGGTATGCCGCCGTTATTTGCTGCCGGAGCGTATGAACGACTCGGCGCGCTTGCCGGAGCTGCCGCTCCACCTGTCATTTCCTTTAATACCTGCTGCACCAATGCAGCTATTTCTTTTTCATTCATTGGCGATCACCTCTTTTTATATGATATAGAGCGCATCAGACAATACGCAGCGTCTCAGTCTTGTAAAGCTTCTCGGTGAGGTTATTCCCTCGCCTGTCGGGCCTGCGATCGTAAATGTCGTCCAACCCTCCGCGTTGAAGCCGATGCCCGCGTAGCTCGGCGCATTCTTAACAAATATCGTTGTCTCTATTGCCTTTGCGTACTGAGTCATGTGATCCACATTCTTTGAATGAAGGTGCGCGGAATGTCTGTTTCCGTGCTCAGCCTTGACTGCCATTTCAACCGCTTCATCAAAGTTGTTTACTCTTACTATCGGCAGTATCGGCATCATCAGCTCTGTCTGTACAAACGCCTGTGAGAAGTCTGTCTCGCATATAATACATCTTATGTCGTCTCCGGCATTTACACCGATCTGCGCAAGGATCTTCTTTGCGTCTCTGCCGACCCAATCCTTATTGATAACTCTTACCTGCTGACCCTTCTTATTCGTCTTTGTAACAAGAACAACATCCTCAAGCTGCTTAATCTGCGAATCATTTAACATATAGCAGCCGTTCTTTAACATGTAGTGAATAAGCTCGTCTGCTATTGAATTCAGCGCGAATACCTCTTTTTCCGCGATACACGGGAGGTTGTTATCAAATGTGCATCCGTCAATGATGTCCTTTGCCGCCTTCTTTATGTCAGCAGTCTCATCAACGATTACCGGCGGATTGCCCGCACCTGCGCCGATTGCCTTCTTTCCCGATGAAAGAAGCATCTTTACGACTCCGGGACCGCCCGTTGCAACAAGCATCTTTACCGACGGGTGATTTACCATCATATTTGATGTCTCTATCGTCGGATTTGCCACCGTTGCAACTATATTCTCCGGACCGCCCGCCGCAAGTACTGCGCGGTTTACAAGGTCAACGGCATAAGCCGATATTCTCTTCGCATGCGGATGCGAGTTGAATACAACTCCGTTGCCGCCCGCAAGCATACATATACTGTTGCAAATAATGGTGCAGCTCGGGTTTGTTGATGGTGTTATTGCGCCGATTATGCCGAACGGTCCCATCTCTACAAGAGTGAGTCCGCCGTCGCCGGAAAAGGCTCTTGTATCAAGATCCTCTGTACCGAGAGTCTTATCGGCTACAAGATGATGCTTTAATATCTTGTGGTAGACATTTCCCATGCCTGTGTCCTCAACAGCAAGCTTTGCCATTGTCTCTGCCTCTGCATGAGTAAGCTTTCTTATCTCTCCGATAATAGCTTCCTTTTGTGCCTTGTTGTAATTTCTGAATTGAGCATAAGCCTTATTTACAGCCGCAAGCGCTTCCTCCATGGTGTCGAAAACGCCGAGCTGCTTGCGCGCCGGCTTTGTAAGCGCTGACATATCCATCGATGATAAGACCTCGCGCACTATACGGCTTACCTTCTGTTCATCTACCAATTTGCTCTGCCCCCTTTTCTTCTTATTTTACTTTATTCTTTTCTCAAAGTACAGGATGCCCGCCCTTGCAAGCGACATATCCTGCTCCTTTGTTCCGCCCGATACGCCTATACCGCCTATAACGGAGCCGCTATAGATCATAGGATAACCTCCGCCCAGCATAAGTATCCCGTTGCCGTTCGTAAGTCCGTCCAAGGCACCGCCGCGTGATGCCGCAAGCGCTTCATGCGTCGGCATCTTCAGAGCTACAGCTGTAAACGCCTTGTCCTGCGCTGCGGTTATGCTTGCTATATACGAGCCGTCCATTGCCTCCAAAAGGATAAGCCGGCCGGCTTCATCTGTTATAGCGATAACCACCCGGACTCCTAATGCCTCTGCAGCCTGCTCGACGCAATGAACTATCTCCTTGGCAAGAGCAAGACCTATCGCAGGTTTACTCAACAGCTGCGCCGGCGATACCGCCGGCACTCGCTGTATGGGAGGATCCGGAATATTGGTTTTCTGTGGTTCGGGCTTTTTCACAGGAGCTGCACCCGTCCGTTTTGCAACCTCTCGGAGCATTTCGTCTATGGTCATTTGTATCAGCTCCTACCTTCTTTATTGTTATTTATTATACTGCGCAAGCACTCTCTTAGTTACCTCTGTAACTATCTTCTCGATATCGGTATCGCTGCATCCGCATTCCTTTTTCGGTGTCGGACATACCTGCGACGGGAGCGGCTGGAAGCCGTGATACTCCGCGCTTGACTCTACGCCGTACTTCTCATTCGCCTCTGACGGTGACATTGAGCATGTGTCATCGCCTGCATAGCATCCGGGGCAAAGCTTCTCCATCGGGTGCTTGCCCGGAACGCCGAACTGCTTTCTGAGGTCGATAAGCTTCTTTACCTCTCCGCACGGGATCTCCTTCTCGCCGCCGAGAAGTCTGGAGTACATAAGGAGCTTCGCATAAAACTCTGTTGACTCCATTCTGAAGAATGCTGTGTTAAGATCACATCCGAACGACAATGCGCCGTGATTTGCAAGAAGAATAGCGTCATAGTCCTGGAGATACGGCTCAAGAGACTCAGGGATCTCCATTGTTGAAGGTGTTCCGTACTGAGCGATCGGAACAGCGCCGAGGAAGATGATAGCCTCCGGCATGATGAGCTTGTCAAGCGAAATACCTGCGATCGCAAACGATGTCGCGATCGGCGGATGCGCGTGAACTACCGCGTTAACGTCCGGTCTCTGCTGATAAACCTTGAGGTGCATCTTAAATTCCGACGACGGTCTCCACGGACCGTTTGACTCCTTAAGATTGCCCTTGCCGTCAACCTTACAGATCATCTCCGGAGTCATGAAGCCCTTGGAAACACCTGTCGGTGTAACATAGAAGGTATCCTCATTGATCTTTACAGAAAAGTTACCGTCATTTGCCGCAACAAAACCGTCATTATAAATTCTTCTGCCGATCTCGCACAGTTCTTTTTTGATTTCATAATCAGACTTGTACATGGTTCTTTCCCTCTCTTTATTATTTTTGTTTTTTTTGTTTTATTTTTGGTTTCTTTTATTATACACCATTACATTAGATTTGTAAAGTGTTTTTTAACAAAAAGATCAAAAATTGTGGGTTTAGAGCATATTACACTCTATATATAGTATATCATAACACAAAACCATGACAATTTCAATAGTTTTTTTCTTTTTTTATTTGTTTTTTTGTTAAAGTTTTATTACTGTTTGGTTACATGAAAGCAATAAAAATACACCTCCGTTCTGTTTCGGAGGTGTAAGGAGCTGATGCAACAGCCCCGGCTCCTCGTAATATCCTAAGCTCTACTGAACAGCGATTGTAACAGTAAGTTCAGCATCATCCCATTCTACCTTAGCACCAAGTTTTAAAGATTTTAATGAAAAAGAACTTGCTGTATTATTCGAACTGTTAAAAACATATAACAAATCTAAATAAATAACAAAATGCAAGAGGAATATAAAACGATTGTTAACTCCTATTGCGTTTTATATTCTGATCAATACTCCTTTTCAAAAGCCGGTCCAACGCATTTGTCCTTAAATATATCATTTCCCATCCGGCATATTCACTCCTTGCCCCTCATATAATAGACCACAGCAATTAAACCGAATGAAAGGGTGACTTTTATGACCTTAACGATATGGAGAATAAAGGGCAAAAAAAATCAGGCTCCGTCCGAGCCTGTGAAAACAGATGCCGCTGAGCGGGAAAAGGCCGAAAAACCCGGCTTTAAGGAGCTTTTGGCAAAACTGCTGGGATAAGTTTAGTTTGTCGGGGGACTGCGGGCGGTGCTCTGCTGTCCCTGCCCTGGGGCAGCAGAGCCTCACCATAAACATCAGCCTGATAAACTGAAATTTACTTACCCTCTAAATACTCCCTTCTGCCTTTTTCATACAGATTCTCACCATAGCTGTCGATCACTACAACAAGCGGCATATCCTCTACATACAGCTTTCTGAGTGCCTCTGCTCCCAGATCCTCATAATCAATAATTTCCGCTGATTTTATGCATTTGGCAAGCAGAGCTCCCGCGCCGCCTATCGCACCAAAGTAAACACCGCTGTGTTTTTTCATCGCTTCAATTACTTCCTTAGATCTTGCGCCCTTGCCTATCATGCCGCGCGCACCGACAGAAAGCATCGTTGGCGCATAAGCGTCCATACGATAGCTTGTGGTAGGCCCCGCCGAGCCTATCACCCGTCCCGGCTTTGCCGGAGTCGGCCCTACATAATATATAGTCGCGTCCTGCGGATCAAACGGAAGCTTTTCGCCCCGCGCAAGAGCCTCACACATACGCTTATGTCCCGCATCACGGGAGGTATATATAACTCCGGTGAGGTATACATTATCTCCGGCATGGAGCGATTTTGCGATCTCCTCTGTTAAGGGTAATGTTATATGCTTTTCCATCCTGCACCACCGCCTACGCTATTTGTTTGCCTTTGGCAAGCATAACTATTGAATTCACTTCGTTCATTCAAATCACCTCTGTTAAATGTCTTGTAACATGACAGCTCATATTGACCGCGCACGGCAGTCCGGCTATGTGCGTTGGCATTACCTCAATGCCCAGTCCTATTGCCGTTGTTCTGCCGCCGAAGCCCTGCGGACCTATACCGAGGCTGTTGATCTTCTCGAGCAGCTCCGTTTCAAGCTCCGCATAGAACGGATCGGGATTGGCGGAATCAAGCGGCCTCAGCAATGCCCGCTTTGCCGCAAGTGCGCATTTATCGAACGTGCCGCCTATGCCAACACCCACAACCATCGGCGGACACGGATTCGGTCCGGCCTTTTCGACCGTTTCAAGAATGAATTTCTTTACACCGTCAAGTCCGGCGGAGGGCGCAAGCATTTTTATCGCGCTCATGTTTTCCGAACCAAAGCCCTTTGGCGCAATCGTTATTTTTATCCTGTCGCCGGCAGTGATATCAACGGTTATCATTGCCGGAGTGTTGTCGCCTGTATTCACACGGTTTATCGGATCCCGTACAACGGATTTTCGCAGATACCCGTTTGTATACCCGCGACGCACGCCCTCATGCACCGCCTCATACAGATCGCCGCCGGTTATATGCACATCCTGACCTATTTCAAGGAACACGCACGCCATGCCCGTGTCCTGACATATCGGCATTTTCTCCGTCTCCGCGATCTTATAATTATCAATTATATTTTCAAGCACCGTCCGCGCGACAGCTCCGTCCTCGCGTTCATAACACTCCGCGATCGCGCATTTTACATCCTCCGGCAGCTGTTCGTTCGCCGTAATACACATCCCTTCGATAACGTCTGTGATCACTGACGCGTTTATTTCTCTTACGCTCATATCCTTGCAACTCCCGATTTTCTCGCAGCCTCCGCCACAGCAGCGGCAACAGTCTTACCGACACGCTTATCGAACGCCTTGGGAATTATGTATTCAGGGCAAAGCTCCTCATCCGATACCAGGGACGCTATCGCGTATGACGCGGCAAGCTTCATTTCCTCGTTTATATCGCTTGCGCGGACATCGAGTGCGCCGCGGAAAATACCGGGAAACGCAAGCACGTTGTTTATCTGATTGGGGAAGTCAGAGCGGCCTGTGCCCACAACCGCAGCGCCTGCCTTTATCGCAAGCTCGGGCATTATCTCCGGCACGGGGTTCGCCATCGGGAACACTATCGCATCCTTTGCCATGGACGCTACCATTTCCTCAGTAACAAGACCCGCCACCGAAACGCCAATGAGCACATCTGCGCCCTTCATTGCATCCGCAAGGCTGCCTGTTTCCTTGTTACGGTTCGTTATGCGGCTTATATCCTTGTGCGCCTCGTTCAAACCCTCCGCGCCCTCGCAGATTATACCTTTACGGTTGCACATAAGTATGTCCTTCACGCCCAGCCGCATAAGATGCTTTGCTATCGCAATACCGGCCGAGCCCGCACCGCTCATAACGACTCTGAGCGAAGCTATGTCCTTTTTTACTATCTTGAGCGCGTTAAGAAGTGCCGCCGCAACAACTATCGCTGTTCCATGCTGATCATCATGGAATACGGGGATGTCGCATTTTTCCTTTAAGCGTTTTTCTATCTCGAAGCAGCGCGGCGAGGAAATATCCTCAAGGTTTATGCCGCCAAAGCTGCCGGAGATGTTATAGATCGTGTTCACTATTTCATCCACATCATGCGACTTTACACAGAGCGGAAATGCGTCTATATCCGCAAATTCTTTAAACAGTACGCACTTACCCTCCATAACGGGCATACCCGCCTCGGGTCCGATATCACCAAGCCCCAGCACTGCCGTGCCGTCTGTGACGACTGTTACCAGATTCCAACGGCGCGTCAGCTCATACGACTTATTCACATCGTCCTTTATCACCAGACACGGCTCCGCAACGCCCGGTGTATACGCAACAGAAAGATCGTCGCTGTTCTCGACCTTCGCCCGCGCAACCACCTCTATCTTGCCCTGCCAGTCATAATGCTTTTGAAGCGCCTTTTCCTTTATATCCATGATTTTAAACTCCTTCCGCCCATATAAATATACATTAATTATAACAGCAAAATTGCGGCAAGTCAATTGGAGATAGTTAAAAAAAGATTGACATATACGGTTTTTTATTATATAATATCACAGTATAGATATTGTGATTTGTTTTACTTTTTTACACTTAAAGTTTCTAAATATAATATTAATATACATTCCACAGCTTTATTTGATCAATAAGGAGAATTTTTTGTATGTATGATTTAGCAGAATTAAAAGCAATGAAGCGGGAGGAGCTTAAGGTCCTCGCAGTAAGAATGGGGCTGAAAAGCGTTTCCGCGCTGAAAAAGGCGGAGCTTGTGCAGCTGATAGATGAGAAGCAAAGCGCTGCCTTGGCAAGGTCGAAATACGAGGCAAAGCTCACCGCCGAGCGCGAAGCCGCGGAAAAAGCGGAAGCAGCGCGCATCTACGCCGAAAACGAAATACAGCCGGATGCCGCAGGTCTGACCGATGACAGCGAACAAAAGCCCGCGCAAAAGAAGCGCGTGCGGCCGGCAGACGCAGTCGAGATGACCGGTGTTTTAGAGGTCAAGCCGGATGGTTACGGATTTTTGCGATTTGAAAACTTCGCATCGTCAAGCAATGATATTTATGTATCACCGCAGCAGATAAAAAGATTTAATCTGAAAACAGGCGATGAGATAACCGGCGACTGCCGCATCCTTGAAGAAGAGGGCAAATCGTCCCCACTGCTGTTTGTAAAAAGAATAAACGGGGATCCGCTTGAGATCGCGCTGAAGCGTCGTCCGTTTGAGAAGCTGACTCCCGTATTCCCTATAGAACGCATCACTCTTGAAACAGAGCCGGATATTATCTCTACCAGACTTATCGACCTGATATCACCTATAGGCAAGGGGCAGAGAGGAATGATAGTTGCGCCGCCAAAGGCGGGTAAGACCACTATTATAAAAGAGATCGCGGGCGCGATACGCAAAAACTCACCGGACATAAAGCTGATGATACTTCTTATAGACGAGCGTCCCGAGGAAGTAACGGACATAAAAAAATCCATTGACTGCGACGTTATCTACTCAACCTTCGATCAGCTGCCCGAAAACCACTGCCGTTTATCGGAGCTGGCATTGGAGCGCGCCGAGCGGCTTGTGGAGCAGAATAAGGATGTGGTGATCCTGCTCGATTCCATAACAAGACTTGTGCGGGCATATAACCTCACCGCCACACCCTCCGGCAGATCGCTCTCCGGCGGTTTGGAGCCGGGCGCACTGTATAAGCCGAAAAAATTCTTCGGCGCGGCAAGAAAGATCGAAAACGGCGGTAGCCTTACGATAATTGCTACCGCGCTTGTTGAGACCGGCAGCCGGATGGACGATGTGATATTTGAAGAGTTTAAGGGCACCGGTAATATGGAGCTCAAGCTTGACCGCGAGCTGCAGGAGAGACGTATATTCCCTGCGATAGATATACCCAGATCGGGCACACGCCGCGAAGAACTGCTTCTTTCGGAGGAAGAACGGACAGCGAACTGGGCACTCCGACGCGAGCTTGGCAAAGGACCGGATCGCTATACTCAAGTCCTGCAGCTGCTCAAAGCAACAAAAAACAACAAGGATCTATTGTTTTATCTTAATAAACAGCAATAACCACACCGATCGCTCCAAAATTTGGCAAGATACAGGAAGTATAAATTTTTCTCCTTTGCGTATAATATAAATCGAATTCCGGTATTCTTCCGGAAACGAATAAGGAGGAAACGACAATGGAGAATTTTAAGCTTGTTCTTATAGGCACTATGTGCGCCCTGATGCTGATGGGCTGCAGCACGGCAGCGAATAATCACGCGGCAACAACACAAACCGATAAGCCGCGCTCCACCGCGGCAGCGGAAAAACCGACAGCCGGCAATGACACGATAGCGGACGACATCAAAAACGGCGCAGACAAGGCGCGTGACACAGCGGGAAATGTTGTAGATGATGCCGGCAACATCGTAGAGGATACCGGCGACGCAATAGACCATGCGGCAGACAGCGTAGGAGATGCAGTAAAAAATTGAAAAAAGCAGAACCGCATAAAGGCGATTCTGCTAAGAGATCTATTCATGGATATTCGGCATAGCCGCAGCTTTCGGCTATGCCGTTTTCATTTAAATTTCAAGCGGCGGTACAAGCTTATCGATACAATTCCATAATATAATAACAGCACCTTCCGATTTTTATTTTACCATAGTATTTTCCGTTTACCGCACGCCGTTGCTTAACAAAAAACCATTTATTGTTGCAGAACAATTAAAAATATGTTAATTTACTAAAACTGCTTGACAATCTCCCATGTTTTACAGTAAGGATATTGCGTTTTTCATTAACTGTAAAACTCACGATATAATGCCGTTTCCGTTCGGGGACAGTTTCTGCTTGACAGTTTAATGGTTTTAGTGTATAATACAAATCAAGATGCAATAGAGTATATGGGTGGTTTATATGAAAATCAAATATTCTAAAGATTCGTTGAAATTTTTGAGCAAATTGGATAAGAAATCGGTTGACCGTATCAGATCTGCGATATATGGCTTAACTAAAATACCGCCTGAAGGTGATATTAAGCCAATGAAGGGCTACAGTGACGGCAGACAAAGACTCAGAGTCGGTTCGTGGCGCGTTATTTATAAATATGGTATGGATAACGAGATAGAGGTGCTGTGTGTCATTGATATAGGAAATCGCGGCGATGTATACAAGTAATAGTAATGCAAGGAGGAGATTTTTTATGTCTGAGATCGTTAAAACAGCAGCAAGCATGATGGAGATGCTTCCCGAGAATGATAAGACTTTTGTGTATGAGTTTATTAAAAAAATGGTTTTAGCGTGGGATCCTGATTTTACAAAGGTCACAAATGCTGAGGCAGAAAGGATAGACAACGCAGAGAAAAGCGGCTTTTTATATGATGATGAAATAGATTGGGATAACTTAGATCAAATAGCATGAGAGCTTATGCCGTTTCCGTTCGGAAACGATATGTTGGGGGTTGGCTTTCTATGGTATTTATGATAAAATCGTAGACGAATACCGATTATGAGCCGATCGGAGGCACACTCTTCGGATCTGCCGGCTTCCACAATGGAGATTATTCATTCTGCTATAACAACATCAAAGATAACGTCGCAAAACGAGTTGCGGCTTATCAAGCGAATCGATAATACCATATATTCCCGGGCTGAAAACGGCTCGGGAATTATTTTTGTTTTGGTGTGCCCATATATTTCCAAATTTCAGGGTAACCCTTGACATACAAACATATATGATACGATCCCGAGTTTTACAATAAACAGAAGTAACTGTAGTTATTATTGCAGAACAATTAAAATTATGTTAATTTACTAAAACTGCTTGACAATTTGACAAAAATCATATAAAATATACGGTGCTTGATATTCTTTAAAAATTTTCTGTAATTCTACAGTAATCGACGCTGCACACAATCATCTATGGGTGTTCCAGGATGAATGAAAGGCTTTGCGGTCTGACCTGCAACCACCGCAATACTTTAAGCTGTACTGTTACATAGGAAATACAAGTGATCATTCATAATAGGATATGCCTCCCCGGTTGCGTGCGGTTCATATAAACGCAAAATAACGGAGGTGTTTAAGATAACAGCAATAGATATAGTTTTAATAATACTTGTTGTTTTAGCTGTTGCCGGCGCAGTCATAGGCTGCATGACGGCATATAAAAAAGGCTTCGCATCAGGTGTTGAACATCGAAAGCAGGTAGCTGAATCACAGTTCATATCTGCAGAGGAAAAAGCAAAATCGATCGTTTCCGAAGCTGAACGCGCTGCCGCTTCAAAAAAGCGCGAGGCGCTGCTTGAAGCGAAGGAAGAAAATCAGAAGCTGCGTCAAGAGCTTGACCACGAGATCAAGGAGCGACGCAACGAGATATCCAGACAGGAACGCAGGATAAATCAGAAAGAGGAAGCGCTTGATAAAAAGACAGATAATCTTGAGCGTAAAGAGCAGTCGCTCGCGAGCAGGATAAAATCTTTTGAGAAAAAAGAGCATGAAATAACAGAAATTAAGCAAAAGCAGACAGAAGAGCTTGAAAGGATCTCTGGGCTCACGCGCGAGGAGGCTAAAGAGCTGCTCGTTCACGAGATTGAGATGTCCGCAAGACATGATGCTGCTGTTATGGTTAAAGAAATTGAGCAAGAAGCAAGAGAGACCGCTGATAAGAAGGCAAAGAACATTGTTGCCATGTCTATCCAGAAGGTTGCCGCCGACCATGTGGCGGAAACTACAGTCTCTGTTGTAAATCTGCCGAGTGATGAAATGAAGGGTCGTATAATCGGCCGTGAAGGACGTAACATTCGCTCCATCGAGACTCTGACCGGCGTTGATCTTATAATCGACGACACACCCGAAGCGGTAATAGTATCCAGCTTTGATCCGGTAAGACGCGAGGTAGCTAAGATGACGCTTGAAAAGCTCATCGTGGACGGACGCATTCATCCGGCAAGAATTGAGGACGCAGTTGAAAAGTCCCGCAAGGAAGTTGACGCAATAATCAAGCAGGAGGGCGAAAATGCTGCATTCTCAACAGGAGTACACGGTCTGCATCCCGAGCTTATAAAGCTTTTGGGTAAGCTCAAGTACAGAACGAGCTACGGACAGAATGTGCTTAAACATTCAATGGAGGTTGCATACCTCGCAGGCGTCATGGCAGGTGAGCTTGGCTGTGACGTTACCCTCGCAAAACGCGCGGGATTGCTTCATGATATCGGTAAAGCGGTAGACCATGAGGTAGAAGGCTCACATGTAACTATCGGCGCGGATATCGCAAATAAATTCCGCGAAAACAAGGATGTTGTACATGCCATCATGGCACATCACGGTGACGTTGAACCTCAAACGATCATCGCAGTGCTTGTTCAGGCGGCGGACGCTATATCAGCAGCTCGCCCGGGCGCAAGACGTGAAAACCTTGAAACCTACATAAAGCGCCTGCAAAAGCTTGAAGAGATCGCGAGCAGCTACGAGGGAGTTGAGAAATCGTTTGCTATTCAGGCAGGACGCGAGGTGCGTATTATGGTCAAGCCTGAGGCGGTAAATGATGACGCAATGATCATCGTTGCTAAGGAAATTGCAAAGAAAATAGAGAGTGAAATGGAATACCCTGGTCAGATCAAGGTAAGCCTTATCCGAGAGACTCGCGCGGTAGACTATGCTAAATGATCACTCTCGCTGGAACCCGTAAAATAAGGAGCATCTGCCGGATGCGGATAACCGTGTTTCTCCCCGTGCGATAAAGGCGCGGATGCGATATAGCACAGTCATCCATCTTCTACCCTTCCGGCTCGCTCCTTTTTTATCATAAGGGACCGTAATAAAGATAGGCGTTGTCCTCCCTTCGGCAGGATTTATGTGATTTGACCTTTCTTGCCGGCATCATTAATTACGGTATTTTATGATAGAAAAAGCCTTAGGAGACATAATATGAGAATTTTATGTATAGGTGATATCGTGAGCCGGACAGGGCGCGATATGCTATTTAGATATATTGATGATCTGAAATATAAAACAAATATAGATTTTGTTATCGCAAACGGTGAGAACTCTAACCATGGCAGAGGCATGACGCGCTCCTGCTATAACGAGATGAAACGTGCCGGAGTCGATGCATTCACAATGGGCAACCACGTTTGGGGCGCAAAGGATATCATCACCATAATGGAAACCGAAGGCGATATTGTCCGCCCTGCCAATCTTCCGGATGGAGTTCCCGGATACGGCAGCATTGTCGTATCTGCAGATAGCGGCGTAAAAGTCGGGATAATAAACCTGATGGGACAGGTGAATATGACACCCTGCAACTCACCGTTTACAGCGGCAGACAGAGAGATAGAAAAGCTTTCCGCAATAACGCCGGTCATACTTGTTGATTTTCATGCCGAGGCTACATCAGAAAAAATTGCCATGGGCTACTATCTTGACGGCAGAGCATCCGCCGTGTTCGGCACACACACACACGTGCAGACCGCGGACGCAAAAATACTTGAAAAAGGTACCGGATATATAACCGATCTTGGTATGACCGGTCCCGCCGACTCGGTGCTCGGCATGAATAAATCAATAATCATGCACCGGTTCGCTACCGGTATGCCGCAAAAATTTGAGATAGCAAACGGCAAAGGACAGTTTTGCGGATGTATTTTCACGATAGACGAAAAAACAGGCAAGACAACAGAGGTTGAAAGAATTTGGTTTGATGGATAAAAATAATGCCTGACGGCATATCAGCTCCCCCTGCCCCCTCAATCTTGAGGGGGATTCGGTTGGGGGTTGATTTTTGTTTTGATTTGTAGTATGATTTCTTTATGAATGTATTACAACAAATTTTCCGTGATAATTT
>JAFRDB010000102.1 GCA_017404065.1 Clostridia bacterium | reverse complement strand
TAGAGTTTGTTTTCGTCAAAAGCGCACAGCAACGGCGATTACTCGATGTAATCGCCGTTGCTCTTTCCATGAAACTATCCTTTTGAATCACGCTCATTGAATGATTATGTGCGCGGTCCGGCCAATTTGTCGACAGTCTGAGGGGATGTAAAAAAACTAAGTTTTTTTTACATCCCCACGAAATAAGTTTTATTATTTGAAGATTAATTCAAGAGATCCTTTATATCCTCGTTGCCAAGGCTTTTTATGTTGTTTTTTGCAAGTATTTTCTCCGCCTCGTCCGTATCATCAACGCGCAGTACCACGTATGCATTGCCCTGCGTGATGCCGGTGAAGGCATAGACGTATTCCACGTTTACGTTATCCGCCCTGAGGATGTGCAGAACATCTCTCAATGCGCCCTCCTTGTCATTCATTCTGACTGCGATGACCGGCGTTTCCTTTACCAAAAGATTTTTGTCCAACGCTGCCTTCGTTTTCTCCGTATCGGATACTATGATGCGGAGTATGCCGAAATCCTTTGTATCCGCCACGCTCAATGCGCGTATATTAACGCCCGCTTCCGTGATGGCGGTCACTGCGTCATATAATGTACCCGCCGTATTTTCAAGAAATACCGATAACTGTGTTATAGCCATTTTTATATCCTCCCTGTCAATGTAATTTACGCTTATCTATCACGCGCACCGCCTTGCCCTCGGAACGTGCTATCGTCTTTGGCGGAACAAGGTGTATTTTCGGACCTATGCCCAGCATGGAGCGCATTGCGAGATTGAGCTTTTTTTCGTTTTCCTGCATTTCAGATATCTTATCCGAGAATAATTCGGGTGTGCATTCCACATAGATATCGAAGGTGTCGGAATTGTTAACGCGGTCAACGACAATCTCGTAATTCGGGGGATAGCCCTCCTTGAGAAGCACCGTTTCTATCTGCGAGGGGAATACATTCACGCCGCGTATGATCATCATGTCGTCACTTCTGCCGAGCGGCTTTGTCATCTTGACATGGGTTCTGCCGCAGGAGCATTTTTTCCGCGACAGGATGCATATATCCTTTGTGCGGTAGCGAAGCAGCGGGAAGCCCTCCTTGTCAAGCGATGTGAACACAAGCTCGCCCTTTTCGCCCTCCGGCAGGGTCTCGCCTGTTTCCGGGTCTATTATCTCTGCGTAGAAGTGATCCTCATTTATGTGCATACCCGACTGCTCCGAGCATTCGAACGCGACGCCCGGTCCCGATGTTTCGGTCAGACCGTAAATATCGTATGCCTTTATGCCAAGGCTTTTTTCTATGCTTTGCCGCATTTCCTCTGTCCAAGGCTCGGCGCCGAAGATGCCCGCCTTCAGCTTGTTGTCCTCCGGCTTATAGCCCCGCTCGGCAAGCGACTCGCCGATATATGCGGCATAGGACGGAGTGCAGCAGAGGATGGTCGCGTTCAGATCCATCATGAACTGTATCTGTCTGTCCGTGTTACCCGAGGACATCGGCAGCGTCAGGCAGCCCACCTTTTGCGAGCCGCCGTTAAGTCCCGCACCGCCGGTGAAAAGCCCGTAGCCGTAGCAGACCTGGCACACGTCCTCATTTGTGCCGCCCGCGGCAACGACAGCCCTCGCGCAGCATTCCTCCCACATATCTATATCCTTTTGGGTGTAGAATGCGACAACTCTTTTTCCCGTTGTGCCGGAGGTCGATTGGATGCGGATGCAGTTTTTAAGGTCAGTGCCCAGCAGTCCGTAGGGATATGCCTCCCGCAGGTCGTCCTTTGTAAGGAACGGCAGCTTTTTTATATCGTCTACGCCTTTGATGTCATCGGGAGTTACTCCCTTTTTGTCCATCAGATCGCGATAATACGGCACATTATCATAAACGTAACGCACCTGCTTCACGATCTTTTCGTTCTGGATGCGCCGTATTTCATCATTCGGGGCAGTCTCGATCTCAGGTTGATAATAATTCATTTCTTTCTTCCTCTCTTTGTCTTTCCGGAAAATAAAACAGGGGCGCGGCACCGGTCGATGCGCCACACCCCTGTGTAAATTCGATTCGTCCTGATCTTCACACATTTCGGCATAGCAAATCGACCTTGTCCCATGTAAATCGAACAAAGCTGAACATAAAGCCGAAACCGTTATTAAGATCGTGACCGTATCTCATGTTATTTTCCTACACTTTCCGTTATTTTTTACAACGTAATTACGTAATTAAATACTAAAACATTTTTTTGCGTTTGTCAATACAAATTTTCTTTTTTTGGGGATTTTAGTGAAAATGCCGCAGCTTTATACCGATATTGCCGATTCGCTTATTCAAAACATACAAAACCGCTTTTACTTTCGGCAAGATCGCAGCCGGAGCTTTTGATGCTCTTTTTCACCCTACCCATCTTCCGCTGCTCCAGTCCGTGCCGTTGTTATCTCCATGATATAGCCAGTAACCGTAGCTTTCATTATAGTATCCGGTCTGATATGTTGTAAAGTTCGGCGATGAATAGATCTGCATGATATGTCCCGTCGGATCCATGGGATATAATTTGCTTGGATATACATAATAGCGGTACGAGGTATAGAAACGATCATCGACCCAATCCGTTTCATATTCATATAGCCTGCCTTCGGGTGAATATTTATATGACTCTGTTTCCTGACCCGATGTACGCCTGTCCCATTCGTATATCTGTCCGTTCGGATAATATTTCACGGTATCATACCAAATATAATCGGTTCCGTTCGGACGCACATGGATCCCGTAACGCTTTGAGACCGCGCCGTAATTTTCAGCTGTGATCCTTACCGATCCTCCGTACTCAAAGCCTTCAAGCCAGCTGAAGCTCCAGGAATCGCCCTTGCGGTAGTATTCGGTAACAGACCAGTCGCCGTTGTCGCAGAGCCATCTCTCTGAGGTCATCCAATACCGACCGTTTTCATCTATCGTATAATAGACCTCGCCAACAAGTTTGCCGTCTTTATAATACTTATCTATCGATGTTGTGTCGCCCCACGGCTCAACCTCAACGGTGTCATAATCCATCTCAGGCTCGGGAATGTTGAATCCGCCGGCGCCGCCTGCACTGCCGCCGGAGCCGCCTTCGCTGCCGCCGCCACCGCCGGAGCCGCCTTCGCTGCCGCCGCCGCCACCGCCACCCGAGCTGCTGCCTTCGGACTTCGGAGACTTGTATGTGACCTCCTTATCGCATTCGGCCTTGAATTCGCTGATCCTTTCCTCAAGTGTCAAAGAGCCGTCATTAACACGCGCGTATGTCTTTTTGAGCGACAGATCATCGCTGTTCATAGCGCTCGTGAGATCCTCCTTCTGCTTCTTTTCGGTGCCGTCATTCAGCGCGGGGTCAATGCCTATAATACCTGTGTTATCCGCGCCGAGCAAGGACTGCGCGGCGGGCGCGAGGTCGGACTTGTCCTCTGAACGTATGCGCGTATATTCCACCGCGAGTTTTTTTGTTTCCCCCTCGATACGGTCTATAACAAGTCCGGTGGCTTCGTCAGTCAGGACCTTTATGTTTTCATACGCTTCCACATTCTTATCAACAAGATCACCTACAAACAATATTTTTTCGCCTGTTGACATGCTTTTCGGATCGAAGGTTGCAACGCCGTATAAAAACATTGCGGTGTCATAGGTCTTCATTGCGGTCGAGTTCTCGATCGCCTGTACTACCTTGTGGTCGTCGCCGAGAATGATCTTTGCCGCCGTGCGTTCGACCTCGATCGCGCAGTCCACGCCGCCTATGACGACCCCTGCGGCCTGCCCGACCGTCAAGCCGCCGACAGCAGATGCCGCGCCGCCCGTTGCCGCTGTCGCGCAGACGAAAACGCTGACCTTTGCCGCGGTCTTAACGCCTATGGCAACGCGCGTGCATATATCATAGAATTTCGCATCGCCCATATATTTTCCGCTTAATATGTCATGCGCGTCAGACAGCGCCTGATAAGCCGTTCGCGCGTCAACGCCCATGTGCTCCGCCAGATTGCGCAGCCTGTCCTTTTTAGGGAGTGAGTCCCACTTTGCCTCTATCTCCTGCGCCCATTTTACCGCTTCATCCTCTTTTGAACCGGCTGTGCTGAGACGTATAACGTCCGCGCTTATCGCCGCTTGTGTCTGAACAATATCCTTTTCCGCCGCCGCGTCAAGCACAGTCGCCGCGCCCAGGGCCTGCTCCATCGCCGCCATCGCGGTCTCGATCTTTTCAAGCGCCGCTCTCTTTTCGTGATCGGAGCCGTTTTCGGCTATTTGTGCCAGTCTGTTTATTTTCTCTGTTTCTCTGTCCTCTGTGATGTATGTTCCGGCTGTGTCGTCAAAAAGCGGCAGCGCGCGCTCCTTTGCAGTTTCCGCCTCAACATACGCATCCACTGCCATTGCCGTCGCATGAGCCACTGCGCCGTCTATCTGTGGAACATATACCGTGCCCCTTGCCTCAGCAAGGTCGTTGTACGGCGATCTTGATGAGCCTGTGCACAGTTGTTGTACGGGTACGATAGTATCCCTTTCCCACAGGAATACCTTATATGTATCTGCCGGGGCAAGGCGCGGTATCGTCTGCTCGGTATCCGCGCCGGCTTCTAAGGTAAGAGACGCAAGATCAGCCAATATGCCTTCCTCGTTATATGAAGCCGCAACGAGCCATGTCTCCTTATCCGGCGGGTCGGGAAGGGTTATTTTTAATTCGCCTGTACCGGCGTTGTAGTCTGTCCGGATACCGTCCGCCGCCGTAACGTTTATCGGCGTAAACAGACCGATAGACATTGTAAATGCGGCAAATATGCTTATGATTCGCTTTTTCATGATCGTACATCCTTTCGTTTTCTTTTTTTTTGGTCGTGTTCGGGTGTATAAGTTGATAGCATCATTGTAACATATATGTTGTAAGAAATCAATAGATTGTTCCGCAAACATCACGGCATTTATATCTTAACTTATTGTGATCCTACATGTTTCGTCATTTTTGCAAAATAATATACTTGTAAAATCCGACAAAGTATGATACAATGAATTTTATTTGAAAAAGATATCAGCAACACGGAGGTTAGCATGAAAACATTTTTAAAAAACATAGTAAAAAAATACTCAAGTACAAGTCTTGTATTACGTATTTTATGCGGTCTTGTAATAGGCGCGATCCTCGGCATTTTCCTGCCGGATATAGGCATGATAGGTAAGCTTGGTGACCTCTTTGTCGGTTCGCTTAAAGCTATTGCGCCGCTGCTTGTGGCAGTTTTGGTTATCTCATCGCTTGCACAGGGCAGCGCGAAGCTGGATAAGCGGTTCGGACGCATACTGTTCCTTTATGTCATAAGCACATTTCTTGCCGCAGTGGTCGCGGTTGCGGGCAGTTTCCTTTTTCCGCAGACGCTCACTCTTGCGGAAACGGCAACTGCGGAGACTATTCCGACAGGCATAGGAGAGGTTCTTTCAAACCTGCTTACGAGCATGATAGCAAATCCGTTCGGTTCGCTCGTTGAGGGCAGATATATTGGTATTCTGTTCTGGGCTGTGGTTTTGGGAATGGCGTTGAAAAAGCTTGCGTCTAATGGTACAAAACAGGTGCTTACAGATATTTCAAACGCCGTTTCACACGCGGTAAGATGGATAATAAACTTTGCTCCGTTCGGTATTATGGGACTTGTATATTCAAGCGTTTCCTCAAACGGACTTGCAATATTCAGCGATTACGGCAAGCTTCTTGCGCTTCTGGTCGGATGTATGCTTGTTGTTGCGCTTGTGGTCGATCCGCTTATCGCGGGGATCTCTATGCGCAGAAATCCTTATCCGCTCGTATTTCGCTGCCTTAAAGAGTCGGGACTTACCGCATTCTTTACAAGAAGCTCGGCGGCAAACATCCCTATAAATATGCAGCTTTGTGAAAGGCTCGGTCTTGACAAGGATATGTATTCCGTATCGATCCCGCTCGGCGCGACTGTTAACATGGACGGCGCTGCCGTTACAATAACGGTTATGACGCTTGCGGCGGCAAATACGGTCGGTGTTCGTGTTGACCTTATTTCGGCGCTTGTGCTGTCGCTTTTGGCAACGCTCGGCGCTTGCGGCGCTTCAGGCGTTGCGGGTGGTTCGCTGCTTCTCATTCCGATGGCTTGCTCAATGTTCGGTATTCCGCAGGATGTAGCAATGCAGGTCATAGGTATCGGATTTATAATCGGCGTTGTGCAGGACAGCGTTGAAACTGCGCTTAACTCATCAGGCGATGTAATGTTCGCCGCAACTGCCGAATATACTGAATGGATAAAAGAGGGAAGGGAGCTTCCCGAGTTCATGCAGGGCAGAAAAAAGAGGAAGAAGAAATAATACATTCCTTTATAGTGATCTGAAAACAAGAACATGGAGTGAACCCGATGAATGTATATGATTTTGACGGAACGATATATTATCCCGACTGCACCATAAGCTTTGCCGTTTGGTGTGCAAATCGTCATCCGAAGATATGGTTCACCTTTGCCCCAAAGGCAGTAAAAAGCTTTATATTAAATGAAATGGGAAAACTTCATCAAAACCAAGCATTCACAAAAACGATACCGGCTGCAAACTCCGGCTTGCACGGTGCTTTTGCTGACCTAAAACACCTTTGTTGCGGCGCTGACGGGGAAGTTTTTATTATAGACAGATCGTCATGTAAGGCGGTATGCATACAATGTCATCTTTGAAACTGAGATTTCGTGGGTGTATCACATAGCATTCGCCTATTCTTGCCTTGTATTTCTCCTTGAAGCGTTTAAGCGATTCGATAGAATACTTCTTGCCTGATTTGATCTCTATCGGGAACATCTTGTATTTCAGTTTGCTGTTGTTGGATATCAGGAAGTCTATCTCGATATCGTTGCGGTGCTTCTCGACATTATAATGCGTATAGAAGTACAGCTTGTGACCGTTGGCGGTGAGCATCTGGGCAATAGCGTTCTCATAAAGCATACCCTCGTTCATGTTCAGCTTGTCACCGAGTATCTGCTTGTAGACCTCATATTCAAGAAGTTCGTTCTCATCAAAGGCGTGGCTGACAAGCAGTCCCGTGTCACCGAGATAGCACTTTACATATGCTCTGTTCTCGTTTACCGAAAGACCCACATTAGGGTCATTGCACAGGAAACACTCATTTGAGATCATCGAATCGGAAAGCCAGAAGAAGGTCTCCTCATAGTGATCCGCCTTGCTCCCTGCTGAAATATTGTTGAACACCACACGCTTTTCGTGCTGAGAGAGCAGACCGGGTATCTGATCGAATATGGTTAGGACTTTGCTCCTGTATTTGTTTTCTATCTTCATTATGTCGCTACGGTAAAGCGCAAGGATATCGCGCTTTTCAATATCGGCTTTGTCGAAGTCCTTCCTGCTTTCAAGAAATGCGATAACGCTCTGCGGCATACCGCCCACAAGCATATACTGCTTGAACAGGAGCATCGCCTTGTGGTGAAGCTCGGTCTCAAGCGGTGTTTTATCAGTAAAGCACTTGCGAATATATCCGCATATCTGCTCTTCATCCAGCGCATCGCAGAATTCCTCAAAATCCAGCGGATACATACTCAGATGACGCTCCTCTGAGGGTATGACGATATCCTTGACATTCTCCTTGATAGAGATCAGCGAGCCTGTTTCGATATAATCGTATCTTCTGTCGGCAACAAGGTACTTGATACACTCCCTTGCCTTCGGGTACATCTGTACTTCATCAAAGATGATAAGCGACTCACGCTTATACAGTTTCACCCCATAGTATGTGGAAAGGAGCATAAAGAATGTATCGAGATCGTTCATGTGCTTAACAAAATAATCCTTCACTTCATCGGGACACTTAGCAAAGTCGATCAGTATATAGCTTTTATACTCATTTCTGCCGAATTCTTCGCATATCGTTGACTTTCCGATACGCCTTGCGCCTTCGATAAGAAAGGCTTTTTTGCCGTTAAGCTCATTTTTCAGAGTCAGCAGCTTCTCATACATTTTACGTTTCAGTATCATGATAACGCCTCATTTCCATAATACGCAGGTTTTAGTTTGCTTGTAAATTCCTGAATGCGCAAGCTTGTAATGCTTCATAAATTCCATTATGCGCAGGTTTTTGTTTATTATACTATATTGTTTTGAAAAAGTCAAGAGATTCTGTTTTTTGCGCCGGGAAAGTGTCGGTATTGCTGCGCATTAAAAAAGATTGGGTACAATTCTTTCGCAGAGCCGGACAATTGTTATTTTACTTTATAAGAAATTGCTCGTTTAACGGGGTTCACGGCACTAAAAAATGATAAATTAGCGGCTTTAGATGAAATCTATCTCTGTCGTACCCCAACCCGACCTTCTCAAGCAAAGCTTGAAAAGCCCACCTGGGATGCCAACCCGAGCAGGCGGCACAGCCGCCGACCAGGGCTGCCCCAGGGCAGGGACAGCAGAGCATTGCCGCAAGCATCTGTCTGATAAACTGAAATTTAAACGATATGCCGCCGACCGGACAAACGCCGTAGCTGGGCGGCAGCCCCGAGCAGGCGCGGGCGCAGCCCGCACCATCTATTCCCCCCAAGATTGGGGGGTCAGGGGGGTTGATATGCCGTCAGGCATTATTTTTATCGGCTATATGACAGAGTGGATATGAGAATTGCCAGGGGAACTACCATACACGATCTTTCGGGACTTGAAAAAGAAATAACAACGGCGATCAATTGATGTGATCGCCGTTGCTCTTTCTATGAAAATATCCTTACCACATTTCGTCCCAGGAAACCGATTTGATCGTGCTTGCGCCGCTTTCGGTAAGCTGACGCTTTACTTCCCTTTCACTCTGTGTTGTGCCGGAAGCGGTCAGGACGCTTTCGTTGCTAAAGCCGATAAGCTCCATTTTTGGTGTTGTATAGTTTTTCATTGCTTTCCCTCCTGTTTTATTCCGTGTATTCGATATAGCTGCCGCCGCCGCTCTTTTCATAATTTGCCATCGCCATTGCGTCCGGGTCATATAAGCCTGTTATAACAATACCTATAATTACAGACGAGTCTGTGACAGTTATATCTCCGTATGAAAGCTCGGGTGTGGTTTTTATAACGTCGCCGCTCATTACGTCCCATGTGACCTTGCCGAGTGTGTAGGAGGTCCCGTCCGCGGGCAGCTCCGCCGTAAAGCCTGTTGCGCCGCCGTCGTTGCCGCTGTTATCGGCGTAAGCAGCTGAAGAATAGGCAAATGCTGTGTTTGGTGCGTTTAAAACATATACCGTGCCGCAAGATACATATGTCCAATTGGCTTCTTTTTCCACTGCCGCCCACTGCGCTGCCGTGCCGTTGTAGTAAATACCGTTTAGACTGAAGTTGTCGGAAAATGCATAACTTCCTATGCTTGTTACGCTATTCGGGATAGTTACACTTGTAAACATACTACAGTCGGAAAATGCACTCTCGCCAATCCTTATTACGCTGTCGGGTATGTTATATGTCGCATCCTTTTTTCCTGCCGGATAGCAAATAAGCTCTGTTTTTGTTTTATTGAACAACACACCGTTTTCGCTTGAATAATTGGGGTTGTTTTCATCCACAGTTATGCTCATAAGCCCGGTGCAGCCGTTAAATGCACTTTCGCCGATAGTTGTCACACTGCCGGGGATAGTCATGCTTGTAAGCTTTGTGCAGCCGTAAAATGCATAATTATCTATGCTTGTTACACCGCTGGGGATAGTCACGCCCGTAAGTCCGGTGCAGCCGCGAAACGCGCCTGTGCCAATGCTTGTTATTGCCGTACCCTTTATTTTTGCCGGGATGCTCAATGAGCCGCTTGCGGTCGTTTCGCAATTTACTAATGTACCGGTGTTAAGATCGTATGTACAATCGCCCCATTTGAAAAGGTTTGGATTACTCATTGTAAGAGCCGCAACGATACCGCCGTATCTCGGCATCGTTATGGTAATGCTGTCTGCATCATCCGTCACATTGTATACATAGTAATTTTTAGTGCTGTCTGAAAGACTATCGTTCGCTCTGCATGAAGATACACTTGTAATAGTTTGACCGCTATATGCCTGGAAAATGATGATCTGGCCGGCCTCTACCGGTATGCTGACCTCGCCGCTGCGTACGCCGCTGCCGAAGTTGTAAAGTCCCCATATACCGCCGTCGCGATACCGAAGATCACCCTTGGTCGGAAGTACTTCCGGTGTGTTGGTCTGGAAATCATAGAGTGTGTCTGCAACATAGCCCTTAACCGCATACTGATCTGTAAGGGTACGTGTGTAGCCCGCTGCGCTTGCTGTGATCGTCACAGCTGCAAATGCGCTCGCAGCGATAGTAAGTGCGCTAACGCCGCTTATGAATTTCTTTAAATCCATAAAAAAACCTCCTTGAATTGAATGATAAAATTAAAAAATGCGCCGATAGGAATCGACGCATAAAAACGCAAATCCCGATCGTCGCCAAACAATTTAATTTAAGGTCAGAAGCTTTACTTACAACCTTTAAAGGAAGTTGCATTTTTTACAAATTCTAAGATTGCAAATAAAGCACAAAAAGAGTGTACAGCATTATACACAAAAAGCTTCCAGCTTATTAAATTAAATTATTTGGCATTTATTATATTATCATTTTATAAGTGATTTGTCAAGAGGTTTGCAAGCGCTTTTTCGTTTTTATGTTTTTTGCGAAATTATCTGAAAAACATTGACTAAATGTTTTAAATATGCTAATATGATTTTACAAATAGATCGAATTGACCTTTGTTTTCAGGCGAAATAATAAATGACACATTATCCCGTGTTTAATAACGGGCGTTATGAAAGAGAAAAAAACTTACAAAGCGGTGATGTATTGGAAAGAGTTGTTGTTACGGGTATCGGCATAGTATCCGCGATCGGAATGGGGGCAGACCGTTTCTGGGATAATGCAGTAAAGGGTACGAGCGGTATAACGAATGTTGAGAGGTTTGACACATCATATTACAGATCAGCTTTCGGCGGGGAAATAAAGGATTTCATACCTTATGTAAAACGGATCGATCCGCAGGATTACGGGCTTGCGGCGCAGTATGCTGCGAGCGCGGCGCGTATGGCATACGAGGACGCCGCGGCGGACGGTATTCCGGATATCAATACCGCGGGTGTGTTCATGGGAACCGCAATGGGTGATTGTGATGAGATCATGCATGATGTCAGCCTTGGTATTATGAGGTTTCCCGCATATAAGATACCGGAGGCGGTGAGCGCGGAGGTAGGCACGGAGGGCGATGTACAGATCCTGCCGAACGCCTGTACCGCAGGCAATTACGGCATAATAGCCGCGTATGAGAAAATAAAAAACAATAAGCTCAGATATGCGTTTGCGGGCGGCTCGGATATGATGCTTGAGAGTGAATTTCTCGGCTTTTCCAAGCTTCGTTCTCTTGCGCCTTCAGACTGCACACCGTTTGATAAAAACAGAACGGGCATGATCATCGGCGAGGGTGCGGCGGTTCTGTTTCTTGAAGGTCTCACGAGCGCTTTGGCGCGCGGAGCGAGGGTCTATGCCGAGGTCATAGGCTGGGGCGCGAGCTGTGACGCGTACAGCATGGCTATGCCGATCCCTGACGGGAGTGGACTTGAACGCGCCATGAGCGCGGCGGTCAGGGATGCAGGGATAAAATATAAAGATGTTGACTATATATGCGCGCACGGAACGGGGACAAGGACAAATGACAGCGCAGAGGCGGGCGTTATAAACAGGCTGTTTAAGAGAAGGCTGCCGGTCAGCTCGGTAAAATCCATGATAGGGCACGCGATGGGTGCCGCAAGCGCGATAGAGGCGGCTGTATGCTGTATGGCTGTGAAAAAGGATGTCATTCCTCCTACGACAGGCTTCAGCACGCCCGATGCCGAATGTGATATTGACTGTGTACCGAATGAAGCAAGACATACCGTAGTCCGGATAGCAGCAAATAACGCGAGCGCGTTCGGCGGAAATAACACATGCGTGCTGTTTGGAAAGTGTGAGTGAGATGGTTATAACAGGAATTGGGCTCCTGCTTCCGTTTACGGATTCGGCGGAGGGGTTGTTTTGCGCATTGAAAAGAGGCAGCATGGCGGCAGGCAGTATGCCTGTGCCGGAGCTTGAGCCGGAGCGCGGTCTTGTAGCTGCAAATTCAATAACAAAAAAAGCGTATGCCGCAATGAAGGACGCGTTATCCGAAAGCGGCAATGCCGCAGCGGAGAAGACGGAGACGGGTATTTTTTTAGGCAACGCCTTCGGAAGTCTCAGAACAATGAATGATATTCAGGAGAAGATAATAAGCGATCGAAGACGCTCGGCTATGCCTATAGACTTTATAAATTCCGTGATGAATGCCGTAGCGGGACAGCTTGCGATATTGGGAGGCTGCGCCGGTATGAATCTGACCTTATCCACAGGCTCGCGCGCATCGTTTGACGCGCTCTGTTATGCGCGGTATATGCTTGAAAGCGGCAGAGTAAGCTTTGCTGTCGCGGGCGGTGTTGAGGAAATGAACGATGTATACGCCATGTTTATACGGCAGAACGGCGCGGTGCCGTCGGATGGAGCGTGTATGTTTGCTGCCCTTCGCCGCGCGGACGCGCAAAGCCGCGGAGCGGAGATATATGCCGAGCTTA
Organism: Clostridia bacterium; assembly: GCA_017404065.1. GTDB lineage: Bacteria > Bacillota > Clostridia > UBA1381 > UBA1381 > Ornithomonoglobus. The sequence goes on along the minus strand of JAFRDB010000102.1, from coordinate 17,153 downwards.
TAGGCAGTGCGTCGGGGTATAAACCGGGCTTTGATAAGGCTGATGTAAAAAGGATCATGGAGCACGCCGCTAAGGACGCGGGGCTTGAGCTTTCCGATATTGATTTTGTTGTAACGAGCGGCAGCGATGCCGAGTCTGAAATTTCGCTTCCGCTGATAGATATAAAGAAGATCACGGGTGAGACCTACAGCGCATCCGCGGCTATAGCTGTTGCCGCGGCTGTTTCGGTGTGCCGTGAGGGTATTATGCCTGACGGCAAAAAGCTAAGGGACGGAATAAACCATGTGATGATAAACAGCTTCGGCTTTGACGGGTTCATGGGCAGTATGATATTAAAAATATAGACTCAATGCCTGAAGAGCAATAAACAGCGCAGGAGGTAAAAAGCGATGGATATAAGAGAATCAATAAGAAAAGAAATAGAAAAAATGGCGGCGCTTCCGGAGGGCACTGTTTCCTACAGCGCCGACTTTTCCGAGTATCCGATAGACTCGCTTATGATAGTACAGCTGGTGGCTATGATCGAGGATGATTTTGACATCATCATTCCTGATGATAAGCTTAAAGAGATGACCAGTGTAGATGCAGTGGCAAAACTAATTGAGGAAATTAAAAATGAATAAGGTGGTAATAGTAACCGGCGGCACAAAGGGTATAGGCGCTGCCGTGACGGAGCAGTTTATAAATGACGGTGACACTGTTTGCGCGGTATACGGCTCGGATGATGCCGCCGCGCAGGAGCTGCGCGATCGGCTCGGCGACAGGCTCATAATAAGAAAGGCGAATGTCGCGGACTATGATTCTGTACAGGCTGTGTATAATGAGATCTATAAGGAGCTTGGCAGGATAGATATAAGCGTTCATGCCGCGGGTGTTGAGCTGTCAAAGCCGCTTGCATTGACCGCGCCGGATGAATGGGATCGTGTGATATCGGTAAATCTTACCGGTACATACAACTGCTCACGCTGCGCATTGAAAAAAATGATAGTAAAAAAATACGGGCGGATAATTAACATAAGCTCCGTTGCTGCCGATATGCCGAATATCGGGCAGTCGGCTTATGCCGCGTCAAAGGCGGGTGTAAACTCGCTTACAAAGACGCTTGCAAAAGAGGCCGCCCCTTTTTGCGTTACGGTAAACGCGGTAGCGCCGGGGTTTGTAAGCACCTTGCTTTCGGCTCCATACGAGGCCAAATATAAGGACATGATACCGGCGCGGCGGTTTGCGGAGCCGCGCGAGGTAGCTGCTTTGGTGAAATTCCTTGCAAGCGATGAGGCCGCATATATAACCGGTTCTGTATACAAGGTGGATGGAGGACTGTAATTTGTCTGAGAAGTTCAATATGACGGGGTATCAGAGAGCGATTTTTGATATTGAGAAAACATATCCCGGCACAGCAGTATGCAATTTAGGAGGCATAATACGTTTTGCCGAAGGCACAGAGGAGTCTGTGCTTATTGATGCCGTAGGCGCGTTTATACGCGAAACCCCTTCAATACGGATACAGCTCGATCGCAGCGGTATGATGTATGTGAGCGAGCGAGAGGAAGAGATCAGCATAACGGATTTTGACGGTGACTGCGATGCGGAGGCAAAAAGGATAGCGGAAGAGCCATTTGAGCTATACGACAGTCCGCTGTATTCGTTCCGTCTGCTGAGAACGTCCGAGGGGCTGACGGGAATCATGAAGCTACACCATATACTTGGCGACCATACGGCTGTCATGGCTTTTTTTCGGCGGCTTGAGAAACTTGCGGCAGGCGCGGAGCAGCGAATAAGAAAAATATATACCGGCTCACCCGTGCCCTCCGGCGCGGCGGAGCATTATAAAAGGCGGCTTACAGACGGAATACCGGCGCCGCTTTTTGCATATCCGAAAAATCTTAAAGCGGGCGTTGTAAAACGCGACCTTAAGCAGTCACAGGCGATAGCGGAGTTTTGCCGCGAAAAATCGGTAAAGCCGCTCAGCGTTTTGACAGCCGCGATAGCTATATACATGAAAAAGACGCGCGGCGCGGACAGGACAGTGATAGGCAACACTGTTCTGAACCGTGACCGGCACAGTCTTTTTAACTTCGGTATGTATGCCAATACTCTGCCGCTTTTTATAGACTGCGGCGGTAGCTTTGAGGCGGCTTTGGCATCGGCTGAGGCGGAGATCGCGGCAGGCGCGGAGTTTTGCGCATATCCGCTCACGGATATGCTTGCCGATAACGGCATAGGCGAGCGCTGCTTTGATATAGCGGTAAACTATATAAGCAGCGGTATGGTCATAGGATCCGAATTGGGCGATGCAGAAAAGCTTTTTAACGGCTGCTGCGAGCTGCCTGTAAGAATGCATTTGATACATACGATAGACGGCTACAGGATAGAAGCGGAGTATATCAAGGAGCTGTTTTCGGATGAATACATAAACGGTTTTATAAGCTCTTTGGAGCATATAATAGACTGCGGTATAAAGGGCACGCCTCTTTCCGCCGCGTCACCCGAGGATATAATAGCGTACAGTGAGCTGAATAATACGCCCGTCATAGCCGCCGATACGACCGTGTCGCGGATATTTGCCGAATACGCCGCGGCTCATGCGGAGGATACCGCATACATATACGACGGAGAAGCGGTAAGCTATAGGACCGCGCTCGGTATGGCTGAGACTGTTGCGAGACAGATAAGCGGCTGCCGCGTGGCGGCTATCGTCTGCGGCAGATGCCGCTATCTTATTCCGGCTATGCTCGGCGCGCTCATGTCCGGCGCGGCATATATGCCCTTTGATGCCGGCGGGTCGCTGCCGGACTGCTGCGACAGGGTGCTGTCGCTGTCGGAGTATCGTATAGACGGAGCGGTCTGCCTTGATAAGCTTGACTATAACGATACCGGATATCAGGACAATTCAACGCCTGACGGGATAGCGTATTATATGAATACCTCCGGCTCTTCGGGCGAGCCGAAAACGGTAATGATAAAAAACAGCTCGCTGTATATACGGCTCAGGTGGATGCACGATAAATACGGACTTGATAAGCGGGTGCTGCAAAAGACAGCGCTCACCTTTGACGTGTCCGGCTGGGAGCTTTTATCCTGCGCTTTCGGCGGAACGGTAGTGCTAATGCGTGACGGTGAGGAGCGCAGCCCCACAAAAACAGCGGAATATATAAACGAGTATAAAATAGAGCTTATACATTTTGTGCCGTCAATGCTGAGGCTTTTCTTTGCCGAAACGCCGCGCGGCGGCGAAAGCCTTACGGATATAATATCAAGCGGAGAGGCGCTTGCCGCGGCGGATGTGCAGTTTGTAAGAAGCTGTTTTCCCGAAGCGAGGCTGCATAATTTGTACGGCCCCACGGAATGCACTATAGATGTTGCGTATCATGATTGCGCGGCGGGCACTATGGAGATACCTATAGGCAGACCGTTATATAATACAAAGCTCTATATAGTAAACAGCGAAAACGAGCTGATGCCGCGCGGCGAAAACGGAGAGCTTGTTGTTTGCGGCGACCTGGTCGGCGCAGGCTATCTTTACGGCGGTAGCGGATATACGGAGCTTTACGGAGCGCACGCGTATAAGACCGGAGATATATGCCGGCTCGGCTTTGACGGCGAGATATATTATATCGGCAGGTCAGACAGAGAGGTAAAGATAAACGGAATGCGCGTCAGCCTTGACGGGCTTGAGGCTCTTGCAATGAAGCTTTCGGGTGTATCCGCGGCAGCGGCAGCGGAGGATGGGGGCAGAGCGTATCTGTTCCTTCAAACCGATCGGAACGAGGAGGATATTCGCGCCGCGCTCGGAGAGCTTACGGACAGGCTGCCATCATACATTCTTTGTGTGGATGAGATACCCGTAACCCCTGCCGGGAAGCTCGATCGCACAGCGCTTGTCGGAATAACAAGGAAGCGCCGCGCGGATCGTCAGCCGCCGCGAACAGCGGCTGAGCGGGATATATATAACGCCGTCCTTTCGGAGCTGAATGCCGGCGGCGCCGTATACGAGGGGCTTGATATAAACGAGGATATCTTTAATGCCGGTATAAGCTCGCTGTCGGTGCTGGTGCTTGAAAAGAAACTGAGCGATATGGGCTATGGCATCACCGCCGGAGATATTTATTTAAAGCGCAGCATACGCGCGCTCGCTGCGGACGGCACGAATTCGGGCTTTGCAGTCTGTTTAAAGCACGGCGGCGGCAAGCGTGTTCTCTGCTGCTTCCCGTATGCCGGCAGCGCTCCGCAGGTGTTCTTAAAGCTTGCTGAAGGCTTTGACGGAGATGTTATCGGCATCGATTATTCATGCTTTGGCGCAGATGATGATGTTGTGGCGGTCGCGGCAAAGACGGCGAGGGAGCTTAGCGGCTATGACAGCATATATATCGCGTCCTTCTGCATCGGCAGCGTGTTCGCGATAGAAACGGCATATCAGCTTGAGGCGGAGAATAAGCCGGTAAGCGCGGTATATATAATGGGCAGTCTGCCGCCGATGCGTTCGTTTATCGGCAATCCGTGGAGGAAGCTGCCGCGCGGCGCGGTCATAAGCATGGTGTCGCGGCTTGGCGGGCGCAGTCTACCGCGTAATTTCCCGATAGATCGCTTTATTCGTGATACGGACAGATATTTCCGATACAGCGAAAAAAGACGGATACACGCAAGGGCATATATCGCCTACGCATCCGGAGACGGATTTACTAACGGCTATAAGCGCATGGACGGAAAATGGAGACGCTTTTTTGCAGAAGACCCCGTTGTGACGGTTTTCGAAAGCGCAAGCCATTATTACTTTGAGGAGACAGAGGACATTCTGCGGCAAATGGAGGCGGGGGAGAATGCTTGAATTTTTAGAGGCAATGCCGCCTCGCAGCTTTTTTATAGACCTGGGAACGATAGTATCCGTTTCCGCGGCATTTCTGCTTATAGTTATTGAATACCGTTTTAAATGGCGAACTGCTGTTTTGGCGGCAATGATGGGGGTCATCAGCTCGACCTCAGGCATAGGCGGGATGCTTGCGCGTAAGCTCATGCATGGCGCCTGGACAGCTCCGTCGGTATTTTTAGGCGGATTGTTTGAATATGAGGGCACGCATTACGCCGGCGCGGTGCTGTATATAATGTGGCTTACACCGATATTGTGGCGTATCGTTATGCGGCGTGACAGCGGCATTTTTGGTAAGGCGGGGCTTGGTCGGTTCATGGGTATAATGAGCGTATACACTATTATCCAGGGCTTTATCGGCAGGATCGGATGCCTGCCGGCAGGCTGTTGTCACGGCAGACCGTATCACGGCGCGCTTGCCGTTCCGTGCGTGGGATTTGACGGCCTTGTAATGCCGGCAGTGCAGGTCGAGCTTGTTCTGCTGTTTGTAACGCTTTTGATCGTGCTTATATCATATATAAAAAGGCGCAATACCGCGCCGGGGCTGTGTATAGGATACGGTTTATCGGTCTTTGTTTCGGAATTTATGTATGAGCGTATAGGTACGGTCACCGTGATGGGGCTTACCGTAATACAGATCATTGCGATAGTGCTGATCGCGACCGGAGCGGTGTATATCCGCAAACTGTATGATGATATAAAATAAAACAAAATAACACTATGAATTTTGTGTAATTTTTTTTTGATATTATATAGAAAAAAGACCGTCAATAGTATATAATTATTATATTATTATTTATATAAGGTAAGAAAAGGAAAGGAGGAACATGAATGGTACTATCAGGTAAAAAAATCATTTCATCAGTTCTTTCGGCAGCGATGCTGGCATCAGCTCTGCCTACTGCTTTTGCGGAGGACGGCGCTGAGAATGAAGCACTCGTTTCCGAGCTGCTTTCTTATGCGGAGCAATATCCCGAAGGCGGTATTGCATTCCATGAGGGCGAGCTTACGGCAAGCGAGGACGACGGGACCGCCTACATTGATGTTGTAAGATACGGCTCATTTGACGGTGAAGCAGATGTGGAGTTCAAGGCGATAGATGTTTCGGCAGCTTATGGTAAGGACTATACTCTGACCGTTGACGAGGGATGGTTCATAACCCGTGAGCTATCACCGGACGATGACGCAGGCTTACTTTCTGATATGTACGCAGGTGCCGACGGGGAGGTCACGATAGGTGAGGAGCCGGGGGAGTCTGAGGAGGCGGATAGGAATATCCGTCTTGTTGTCGATGAACAAGAGGGTATAGTGGACGTTGAGGACAGCAGCGCTGAGGCGGAGCAGCCGGAGGAGGAGACCTCAGGACTTCGCGCGGCGCGTGATCTGTATCTCGGCAAAAAGTCGAACCGCCCGTCGTGGCAGGAGGTGACCGGCGCGGACGAGCCGGGCGCGGAGGAAACGGCGACAGCGATGGACAGCTATGACGACTATCTTGGCGAGTTCGGGAGCGAGGTGCCCGGAACGGGGTATACGCTCCACTTCAAGGACGGCGAATATCTCAAGCGCATAAAGATAAACATTATAGATGACGATATTTCCGAAACCGATGAGCAGGCTATGTTTATACTCTACGGCGCTTCCGGCGCTGAGCTGGCAAAGCCTGAGACCGCGTATATCAATATACAGGATACAGACGAGAACGAGCCGGTCGTGTTTGCGATCGAGCAGGGCGATATGACCGTGACACCGGCTGAGGAATACGCGTCTGTAACGGTAACGAGGATCTCCGGTATCGAGAAATTCGCAAGCGTGACAGTCGGCACGGGCGCGATAGACGCAGAGCCTGATGTGGATTACAAGTCCGGCTCGGTAGAGGTGATATTCCCTCAGGGCGTAACCTCGCGTACGGTCAAGATACCGGTATATAACGCGATGCGTAAGGAGGCAAGAAGCTTTGCTGTGGCGATAGACGAAAGCTCTGCTTTTGCCGATGAGAACAACAAAGCTGCGTTTGTTACCATTCTTCCGGATTACAGTGAACAGTCACTTGAGCTTTACGCGGCGGCGTTTGAAGGCACGGATATGGAGGGTTCAAACTTTGCCGTATATCTGCCGAAAACAGAAGCCGGCACACTCCGTACAGCCGGTGATGAGAACTTTACGGACAGCCTGCTTACCACACAGGTGAGCAGTCCTTCCGTAACTACCACCGACTGGGGCGGCGAGGCAACGCTGTTGTCAAATCTTGACCTCAGGAACGCGACAAGCGTCAAGATAGATTATACCGCGAGCGGTTGGTATCAAAACACATATTCATACTATGACAAGGACGCCTGCACCGACAGGACGCGTACAGATACATATTATAACAGAAGCGCCATGTTTACCGTGGGCGGTGTGTCTGTTACGGCTGATACCACCGGGGAGACGCAGAGCGGCACAGTGACTCTGACGGGCTTTTCAAAGAGCAATAATCAGTCACTTGCTTGCAAGGTGCGTAAAACAACCAATGCGAATGTATCTAACAACTGGGTAACATATACAATAAACAAGGTCACCATAGCATACAGTGATCTGATGCTTATAATTGATAACTCCGAGTACAATACAAACACATACAGAGAAAAAATATATAAGGCAGGTAACGTTTCTATCGACCAGGTACTCGGCTATGCCGACGGAAACAAGATGAAGATAGGCAACGGCTTTACCGGCGGCAACACCTCCGTGACCGTATCGAGATTTTCAACGCCGGTAAACCTGACAGTGTCAAATGTTGACGGTCAGAAAACGTCTACGGGCGTTGCGCCGAAGATAGGCACGAATGTATATCTTGCCGGCTGGCAGTATCTTAAAAACAATAACACCTACAGTGATGAGACCATTCTGCCGGACGATATGAACATGGAGAAGCTGCTTGAAAAGGTGGGCAACCAGACCGTATACCAGGTACGCCCCGTGTTCAAGCCGTATCCGTCAATGGTTCGGTTCAATAACTCCTGCCCGGATATGCTTGCCTATACTAATAACATAAAGAACGGCAAGGAAATTGGCATAACCATGCTTGACACTCTGAGCCTTGAGGCTATACCGGCAGGAAGCGGCGGATACGCCGTAAAGAGCTTCCTTGTAAAAGGATATCTTGACGGTACCGCGCACATGAGCGTGGGCAACAATAGAGCGAATGCGGCAAACGAGCTTGTTAATAAGGCGTATGATACCTCTGAAGAGGCAAAGACGGAAAATTCCAACAAGCGCCGCACAGAGTATCTCGATGAGCACAAGAATGCCACAAACAAGGTAAGCTATGAATATAACGAGGCTGATTCGAACAGGATATTGATAAGACCTAACTGCGAAGCTGTATATATCGATATGACGTATTCAACGCCAAAGATAGATGTACGGTTCAATCCGTCCTCGGCAACGCCCAAGCAGGATAAGGATATGGGCAGCGTGTTCTATATCGATTCCGATACCCAGACAGCGGTTTACGGCGACAGCGGTAAGCCGATGACTATCCAGCCGGTACAGTACGGTAAGGAGTACAGGGTAAATGCCGCTTATGAGGACGTAAACAAAGAAGGCAGCACCAAGACTGTTTCGGATTACAAGACGATTTGGCAGGATTTCACCGGTGATGTTGACGGCAACGGTGAGCTTTCGCCGAGCGAGGTAGCGGCACTTGCGCCCTACGGGCTTGACAGAAGCGCGTTTACCGGTGATATATTCGGATATTTCCCGAAGGTAACAAATTCACAGATATACTATTACTTCACAAAGCGTGAACAGGTCCAGGGCATGGGCGGAATATACGGAATAGTAGCACTGAAGGACTATCCGATATTCGGCAATCTGGCGGCAACCATAAAACCGATAAATGACGCGACAGTATCTGTTGACGATAAGAGTGTTTCGACAGAATATAACGAATACTTCGGCGGAATGAAGGGCGACGGCGGCGACGGTTATTTTGAGATCTATGACAAGACATTCATAGCCGGTGAGGCACACCGTATCAATATAGTATACGGTCCTCTAACTCTTGCGGCAGTACATAATGTAAACGTATCGCAGACCTATATTCTGGATGCTTATGACACCATATCCGTCAACTCCGCGTCAAGGACAAGGGGCGGCGAGGCGATGAAGCCAACCGAACCGTTGCTAAATGACGATAAGGAGTATGTACTCACATTTGCAACGGTGTCCTCGGTCGCGGGAAAGACGGCACAAAAGGCAATACTCAGATTTTATCGTCGTGAGGGCGGTCAGGAGATATGCAGCAAGGAATACACGAGCACCGGCGACAATACGGGTGTGTTCAACTGTAACTTTAATCCGCACAGCATGAACATCCCTGCCGGCGCGAGGGTAACGGTGACCTTTGTCGATAACGACGGCATTACATACTTTGAGCACGACACGGGACTGATTTTCCAGCAGTCACTTGGTATGCTGAGTCTGCTTTCGAGCATTACCGGCGGCGCTTCACCTGTATTCCAGGTGATCGGTAAAGTAAGCAACGCCTTCGGCTTCGGCTGGGACGGCAACCTTGACGATGCATCGGGCGGAAAGGGCGATAACAAATACAGCATCGAGACCACCGCCGATAAAAAGGTGCTTACAGTCAGCTTGAAGTTCTCTAAGAAGGGTAAGAGTGACGATAAGGACAAGGGCAAAGATAAGGATAAAGACAAGGACAAAGAAGAGGAGGAAGATCCTAATCCCGACGGACTGTCAAAGGAGGATCTGAAGGGTATCGCCAAGGACGATAACAAGAGCGATGAGGACAAAGCCGACGCGGCGAAGAAGGTTGAAGAAAAGGATGAAAACAAGAAGTCAAAAGCCAAGTCAAAGACGACCGTAAGCTACAATGTTGAGCTGTCCTTCGGCTTGACGCTGACTCTCGCTGCCGCCGAGGATCCGAGCCATTTGGGTGAATGGCGGTTTGAGGAGTTCATGCTCGTTGTTAATGCCGGCGCATCGCTTTCGGTGGCAACGACCTTTGTGACGCCGATAGGCGTGCCTATAACGATAGGCGCGACGGTAGGAGCAAATGCAACGGCGATACTTGTGGTCGAGCGTGTTCTCGGCAGGGAATACTATATGGCGGACCTGCTCAACGGAGAAACCGGCTCTGTGGATATACTGAACTTCGGCAAGGAGCATCCGGATTATACCTTCACCTACGGTAAGTTCACCGTTGCGCCGTATATAGAACTGTATGCGAAGGTCGGCTGGACAGGATTCAACGCGAAGCTGGGCGGAAAGATGACGCTCACCTTCGATTACAATATGAAGACGGACGTATTCTCCGGCAAGGTCGCATTTGAGTGCTCGCTGAGTATTGAGATATTGTTCTTCTCAAAGACGTGGAAGCTCGGCTCTGCGGAGTATGATCTGTTCTCGACCGCAGCGGAGCTTTACGAAAGCCTTGACGAATTTGAGGTATCGGACAGAAAGAATCTTCTGAACCGATCTGAGTGGACGGGTGATTCGGCAATCGGTATTGCATCGGTATCCGGACTTGCAGAGCACGATCTGATGACAGGTATCAACCCGAACAACGAAGCGAAGCTCAAGCCTTTAGGCGACGGCAGATATATCGCGGTATACGTCGATGATGTTCCGGAGCGCGATGAAAACAACAGCCTTGCCGTATTCTATACCGTATACGACAACGGCACGTGGAGCGAGCCAAAGATAATCGAGGATGACGGAACGGTAGATGATTCGCCTGCAATAGAGGATGTCGGAGACGGACGTCTGTTTATAGCATGGTCGACCTCGTCAAGCGTAAATGATGAAGATCCGGGCGTTTTAGAGTCGCTCAATGATATGAATATCCACGGCGCGTTCTTTGACAAGGCAAGCGGTGAGATGGGAGACATCCTGGAGGTAACAAAGAATACCGAAAAGGATATCTCGCGTGACCATGATGTTCACATCGCATACGACAGCGAGACAAGGAGAATGATAATCTACTACACCAAGGAGGAATATACCGCAACTGTCACAACAGCTGACGAGGGCAATGAAGAGAATGCAGCGGGCGTATTCGGAGACCTTGCGTATCCGTACAGTACAGCGGCATATCGGCTCTATGATGTAGAAAACGACAGCTTCATTGATTATACAAGTAAAGAGCTGGCTCAAATGCTGAAGGAAAACGCATCTCAGGATGAGATCGACGAGTTCCGCAATGCGTACTACGGACAGAGGTACTTAGACCTTGCACCGCCTGTTATTATTGACAGACAGCTTAACCAGGGAGGCTTCAGCAACGGTAATGATGTTGTAACGGAATATGAGGGCACAAATGACCCGCTCGTTATAGAGAGTGACGCGATAGGCTATAACCATCTCGGACTGTATGCTTATGTTATAGACTATGACGGCAAAAAGAACACGACATACGACAGAGATGTATTCCTGCAGATCTATAACTTTAATGAGGACAGCATCTCATATCCGATATTGCTGACAGAGAACAGCACGGTATCAAGCACCGAGCCTGAAACTCAGCCGAATACGGCGAGCCATTTACGGTTTGAGCGTATCGGCGGTCAAAACGGCATAACCTTCCTTGCATATTTGAATGACGGAAATGTTGATCTCATAAACATCTCCGAGAATATCTCAAACAGCGAGGTTCTTAAGCTTGGCAATATCGACGGTGTATATTACTATTACCTCGACAAGACAGAGGGATCGGGCTACAAGCCTGACACGACCATTCTGAGCCCTGAGGCGCAGGGTGACTATACGGGCGAGGTCAAGATAGATGACTTTGATCTGCGTTCAAACGATAAGTATTTCTACATGATGTTCACCCAGAGCGGCACAAAGCCGAAGGCGGGCTTTAAGGACGGCACAGCCGAGGCGGCGATGCCCGAGAACAGAGTAGTGGAAACGCAGATATACATGAAGCGTTACGATATAGAAAACAATCTGCTCACAAACGCCGTAAAGGTGACCGAGGGCGAAGGCATGAACTATTTCAACATAGACTTTGCTGTCGAGGATGACGGATTTGTTGCGATAGCGTCGCGCTGCGGGACTAAGCTTGAAACGGAGGGCGAGACAAAGGTCGTTACAACGGATACCGATAACAGCACATTCACAGCCGTTACCTTCGATCCGGATGCCAATGTTGAGCTAAGGAAGGGTAAGATAGAGAATATTGTTTCCGGCGGTATCGCAAATGCCGGCTTTGAGATCTACAACGGCGGTATAGAGACCATAGACGGTTTAACGGTTGAAATCACCGATAAGGACGGAAAGGCTATAAAGCCGCAGTATTCGAGCGTGCAGCAGAAGGATGATCTGTCCGTATCAACATACGACAAAGACAGTGATTCTGTTTCGCTCATAGGCGGCGAGGTCGAGTATGTATTTGTGCCGGTTCCGATAGAGGAGGACGGTAACAGCGCTGAGTTCACAGCGGTTCTGAAGGATAGCGACGGCAACGAGCTTGATAAGCTCACTGTTTCCGAGACGGTCGAGCCAAAGCTTGATGTTGCGGCATTTGATGCGGAGCTTAACGAGCGCGGCAAGCTGGAGTTTAACATAACGCTTACCAATAATCAGACTGTAACGAGCGGCACAGAGACCGTTCAGATAGTGACGGCTGATAACACAGTTCTCTATGAGGCGGAGGTTGACCCGATAAAGGCGGGCGCAGATGTGACGATAAGCGATGAGACGGAAATAGACTACAGCAAGCTGTTTAAGACCGAAACCGGCGAGGACGGCTCAATAAATGCTGATCTTGTGCTTACCGCTACAGCGGGCAGCGGTACCTTGTCAGACACGGTATCGCTCTATGCAACATCCGAGCAGATGGCAAGATTCAAGGCGGTCAAAAAGGTAGAATTCGCATCGGGTAACCGGCTCTCAATGAAGGAGGGCGAAACCTTTGATCTTGATCCGACCATAACCGCGGGCGAGTATACCGGCGGCAGGATCGATGATAACAATGAGGAGAAGATCGATGCCCAGGGTGTTGAGCTTCTGTACACCTCAAGCAATGAGGATGTCGTAAAGGTATATCCGAACGGATACATTGCGGCAGTAGGCGAGGGCAGCGCGACCGTAACGGTACAGCTTGTTCCTTCGGATGTTACTTATGACGGCGAAAAATATGCGCCGAGATATGCGACCCTGCCGGATGAAGCAATCAAGACCTTCGAGATAGCTGTAAATGTATCAAATGAAGAAACGCCGACAGCGCGTCCGTCCGGTGGCGGCGGTGGCGGCGGCAGCCATGTCGGTAATGCAATAGCGAACGGCACGACAGGCATTGTAACAGTGCCGTCAACAGCGACACCGAATGCGGCGGGTAGCTCATGGTTCACAGATGTTCCCATAGATGCGTGGTATTACGGCTTTATAAAGGCGGCGTTTGATGCGGGACTTATGAACGGCATCAGCGAAACGGAGTTTGCGCCGGAGGAAGAGCTGACACGCGCAATGTTTGCGACTGTCATCTACCGTATGGCGGGCTCACCGGAGACGGACGCCGTAAATACCTTCGCCGATGTCCCGGCTGGCAGCTATTACGAAAAGGCTGTTGCGTGGGCATACGCAAGCGGCATCATTACCGGCTATGACGAGGATACCTTCGCGCCGGATGATAAGATAACGCGTGAGCAGATGGCGGCATTGATGTGGCGTTATGCGGCGTATATCGGTATAGATACGAGTACGGCGGCGGAGCTTGGCTTTAGAGACACCGCAGAGATATCTGAATACGCGGTACCGGCTATGGAATGGGTATGCGCGGCAGGTATCATTACCGGCTATGACGATAACACTCTGCGTCCGGCGGCGAACGCTACAAGAGCGCAGACGGCAGCGGTAATAGAACGGTTTGCTTCGGCAGGCGCACAGTAATAAAGAGGTGAGGAAATGAAAAGAAAATTGATCGGAATACTTACGGCAGCGGCAATGCTGCTGCCGTGTGTAACCCTGTTTGGGGTAACTGCATCGGCTGATGGCGAGATCACAACAATATCAAGTGAAAGCGATTTACGCGCATTAGCCACAGAGGTAAACAACGGCACAAGCTATGCCGGCAAGAAGATAAAGCTTACGGCAAATATAACGCTTTCCGGTACATGGACACCGATAGGATATAACGCCAGGGACAATTTTGAGGGAACGTTTGACGGACAGGGACACATAATAAGCGGCTTGAACGTAAGTGCAGAAAACGCATTCTGTCAGGGCTTATTCGGCTATGTCAACGGCGGTACGATAAAGAACCTGACTGTAACAGGAACGGTCAATAACAGGGTAACCGGCACGGGTGGTCAAACCGGCGGAATAGTCGGGTATCTCAACGGAGCAAACGCGAGCGTGATCTCATGCAAAAGCGATGTCGCCGTGACCGCGTCCGACGGCGCAGGTACGGCGATCGGCGGGATCGTCGGCGTTAACGCCTCCGGCACCGTGGCTGACTGCTACAGCACCGGCGCGGTTGAAGGTAACTACAATGTCGGCGGAATAGTCGGCTGGAACTATGGCGGAACTGTATCAAACTGTCATCATTATCAGGGCGCTGTAACGATATATGGCGGTAGCGCGCGCGGTAATATCGTCGGTGAGAATGACGGTGATGTAGAGCATTGCTATTACCTTTCTTCATTGGAAGGGAGCGGTATAGGCGGCAGTGAAAGCTCTTATGGCTACGACGGTGCAGTCTCGCTTTCGGCGGAGGAGTTCAGAACGCAAAACAGCTTCCAAAGCTGGGACTTCACCAATACCTGGACAATGGGCAGAAGCTATCCGGAGCTAATATATAACCCTTATGCCGGATTTACCAATCATATAAAAACCGTTGAGCAGCTTGAAATGCTCCGTGATGTGGTCAATAACAATGCTACGGATGTGGAGATCTATGATACCTACTATCTGGATAATGACCTTGATCTCTCCGGTATCAGCGACTGGACACCGATAGGTACGTTTTATGATCGTTTCGATGACACATTTACCGGCTGGGATCCGGAGCTTCGGAGAGAAACGGTGCGAACAATAACAGGCTTGACGATAACGGACGGTTCAGATACACGTAAGGGCTTGTTCGGATATATCGGAGAAGACGGTGTAGTCAAGAACCTTACATTCACATCGTGTAACGTGACGGGTGACTTTACTGTAGGGTGTGTTGCAGGCGCAAATGCAGGAACAGTACAGGATATAACGGTCACAGGCTGTACGGTAAGCGGTAACAGCAGTTCGGGCAGCGGCTTGGCAGGTAATTACATCGGCGGTGCGGTAGGAGATAACGGCGGTACGATCAATGGAATAACGGTTACCGACACACGAGTATCGGGCGTTGGCAGTGTCGGCGGTATCGCAGGCAGCACTTCCTCACAACCGATGCAAAACGTTACGGTTTCGGGCGGAACATCTGTAACAGGAAGCGGAGATAGAGTAGGCGGTGTTGCAGGATACAACTTCGCTACTGTTGAGAACGTTACAATAAACAACATAACAGTATCGGGTGCGAATGATGTTGGAGGAATTATCGGCAGAGGCAACTCTCCCGTCGGCACACGCTCCGTTACCGGCGCGAATGTTACAGGCACAACACACATCGGCGGCGTGATCGGCTATGACTACAACACGTTTAACGGCAGCGGCTTTTCAGCTTCGTCTTTAACGGTTTCGGGAACAGACTATGTCGGCGGTGCAGTCGGTTATACGACCGAACCTGTTACCAATGTTACGATATCATCCGGGACAGTATCGGGAGGCAGCTGCGTTGGCGGCATTATTGGTTATTCGAGCAATTCCGTATCCGGATGCACGAATAACGCAACAGTCACCGGTACAGGCAGCAATGTAGGCGGTATAGTCGGCTATCAAAGCGGCAGATATACGATCTCAAATTGTGTCAATTCCGGTACGATCAGAGCCAATACCTACGGCTGTGACTCCATAGGAGGTATAGTCGGACTCCTTGAGAAAGGAACCGTAACGGACTGTCACACGACGAGTGACGGAAAGGTAGAGGGTCAGGTAAACGTCGGCGGGATCGTCGGAAAGAACAACGGCACGGTAAGACTTTCGTATAATGAAGGTACTGTAGGCGGAAGCCTCAGTGATACCAACGTCGGCGGAGTTGTCGGCTCAAATGACGCGAGCGGCGCGGTTTTGGAAAACTGCTATAATACAGGCAATGTCGAAGGCAATGTTATAGGCGGCGTTATCGGCATAAGTGTCGGCGGGGTTGAGAACTGCTACAGCAAGGGTTCGGTGAGCGGCAGCCCAATAGGCGGCGTCATAGGCAATAACAACGGCGGCACTGTAACAAGCTGCTATTATCTTAACACAACGACGCAACGTGTGGCAGGTCAGGGCTATGTGGATTCGGCGTCAAGGGCTTTAACGGAGACCGAATTTCTTGACGAAACCAATTTCGAAAATTGGGATTTCAATGATGATAGCGTCTGGACGCTGAGCCGATCAGCCGGAGCGCCGGTATTCTTCGACCTGAAGCTCACAGGCTCGGGCAAGCAGGAAACCGGCTATTATACGGACAGTAATAATAAATATTACAAGGACGCGACAGCGTTCATAATCAACCTGAACTGCGGCTCGGCAACAACAAAGCCATATATAAAGGGAACGATAACCTCCGGAGAGAATACAAAAGCATTTGAAGGAAGGCTCGGAGTAGAGAACATCCAGGGCGAGGTAGCAGTAGGTCTTATAGTGACGGGGCTTGCCGATGCGGAGGCAGAGCTATCCGCAATGGCAGTGATCGAATAAGGAGGCGATACCAATGAGATATTATCAAAACCCGCGGCTTGTTTACAGGTCATTCTCGCATGAGAATATCCTGACAGCCAGCGAACCGCAACCGGAAAAAACGGATCTGAATGCATGGCTTAGAGACAACGGCGTGCAGGATAGCGGTCATGTAGTAGTCAATATGAATGAGTGATCATAGGAGGTCATAAAAATGGATGGCAAGAAAAACACGAATAAAAAGGTAGTTCTTGAGCTTGACGAGCTTGAAAAGGTCACGGGCGGTACGGGCGGTACACCGAAAAAGGAGCCTGAACCCATAAGTCCGGACACAGAGAAAAATATTTAATAAAAAACGGTTCGGTTTTTTATAGAAACCGGACCGTTTTTTTACTTTATAAGAAATTGCTCAAATCCTTGCCAAGTGAAACAATATGTGATATAATGGAAATTGGATAAAAATAAGCACGAAAATTAGAGGGTATATTTTCCCTCAAACAAGTGCAGTTTTCTATTCAATTGAAGC
>JAFRDB010000101.1 GCA_017404065.1 Clostridia bacterium | reverse complement strand
CTTGGCTCCCTCTATGAGGGAGCTGGCACGCCAAAGGCGTGACTGAGGGAATACTTGGCTCCCTCTATGAGGGAGCTGGCACGCCAAAGGCGTGACTGAGGGAGTTAAGAAAGTTACGAAAGGAGAAAAAAACAATGGAATTTAATATAGCATTAATAAAGGGTGACGGTATCGGGCCGGAGATAGTTGGCGGCGCGGTGACCGTTCTTGACGCGGTGGCGGCAAAATACGGACATAAGTTCAGCTATACGGATGTGCTGATGGGCGGCTGCGCGATAGACGCGACCGGCGAGCCGCTCCCGCAGGAGACGATAGATATCTGCAAGGCATCGGACAGCGTGCTGCTCGGCGCGGTAGGCGGTCCGAAGTGGGATAACTGTCCGGCAAGACCGGAAAAGGGGCTGCTGGGGATAAGGAAGGCGCTCGGACTTTATTCAAACCTGCGCCCGTCAATACTTAAGCCCCAGCTCAAGGATGCGTCCCCGTTAAAGGATGAGAAGCTTAAAAACGGGCTTAACGTAATGGTAGTGCGCGAGCTTACCGGCGGGATCTACTTCGGCGAGCGCAAAAACGCGCCGGACGGCTCGTGGGCGAGCGATGAGGAGCGCTACAGCGTTGAGGAGATAAAAAGGATAGGAAAGATAGCGTTTGAGACGGCTATGCTCAGGGACAAGCGCGTTGTATCGGTGGACAAGGCGAACGTGCTTGATTCCTCAAAGCTTTGGAGAAAGACGATCACGGAGCTGTCGGCGGATTATCCGGAGGTAGAGCTGAGCCACATGTATGTAGACAACGCGGCGATGCAGCTTGCGATAAATCCGGCGCAGTTCGATGTTATCGTGACCTCGAACATATTCGGCGACATCCTCTCGGATCTTTCCTCGGCGATAGCCGGCTCTATAGGTATGCTTCCCTCGGCGTCGCTGGGCGCGACAAAGTGCGGGATGTACGAGCCTATACACGGCTCCGCGCCGGATATAGCCGGCATGGATATTGCAAATCCGATAGCAACGATAGTTTCCGCGGCAATGATGCTTGAGATGTCGTTCGGGCTGATCGCGGAGGCAAAGGCAATAAATGACGCGGTAGACGCGGTGCTTGACGAGGGCTACAGAACGACCGATATATGGAGCGAAGGCATGAAGAAGGTCGGCTGCAAGGAGATGGCGCGGCTGATAGCGGAGAAGATATAAAATTCAGTTTATCGGGGGACTGCCGTCCCCCGCGCCCCCTGCTTAGCTACTAATTTAAACTGAAATTTACCATTGGAGAGTACCATGAATAACTATACACACAACCTTCCGGCTGTGGCTATGCGTGGACTGGTGATGTTCCCGTTCATGCAGCTTAATTTTGACGTGGCGCGTGCGGCATCAACACAAGCGGTGGATGAGGCGTTAAAGCGCGATTCGCGCGTGTTCCTGATCACGCAGAAGCAGGCGGAAAAGGAGGATATAACCACCGATGACCTATACGAAACGGGCACGGTCGCGGTGATAAAGCAGGTAATGCGTCTGCCCGGAGGCGCAATACGGCTCATTGTCCAGGGCATTGCCAGAGGCATTGTGCATGAGTACACGCAGACAGAGCCGTACCTTGAGTGCGAGGTAACGGAGATCGACGAGACGTATTCCGAGCTTTCAAAGATTGAGGAGGCATACTGCCGCGTTATAAAGAAGAAGCTTGAGGAGTATTTTTCGGTAAGTCCGAAGATACAGGCGGACAAGTTCTATCATGTGATGAACATAAACCACCTCGGCCAGCTTGCCGATACTGCCGCGTCCATGACGGAGATCGATGTTTCCGAAAGACAGGCGGTGCTCTCGGAGCTGAACTTTATGCGCCGCGCGCAGATACTTATAACGAGCCTTACCCGCGCCGTTGAGGTGACGGAGATCGAGCAGGAAATAATAAAAAAGACACGCGAGCGTATGCAGGAAAATCAGCATGAATTCTTTCTGCGCGAGCAGCTTCGCGTTATACACAAGGAGCTTGGCGAGGACGAGACTGCCGAGGCTGAGGAGCTTCGCGAGCAGATAAAGAAGGCAAAGCTCGGCAAGGACAGGACCGAAAAGCTGTTAAAGGATGTAGACCGGTTCGAGCGAATGCCGCCCGCGTCAAGCGAAAGCGCGGTCATACGGACATATCTTGACACTGTCCTTGATCTGCCGTGGCAGAAGCCGAAAAAGGAAAGGTTCGATATAGCCGGAGCGAGCGCGATCCTTGAAGAGGATCATTACGGGCTTCAGAAGGTCAAGGAAAGGATACTGGAATTTTTGGCGGTGCGCCGTATGACCGGCGGGAAGAACACCACTGTCCTGTGTCTGGAGGGACCGCCGGGAGTGGGAAAGACCTCGGTTGCGAAGTCTGTTGCTCGTGCGCTCGGACGCAAATTTGTGCGCGTGTCACTCGGCGGCATCCATGACGAGGCGGATATCCGCGGACATCGCAAGACATATATAGGCGCGATGGAGGGTAGGATAATGGCGGCGATGCGCGAGGTAAAGGTGCGCAATCCCGTTATGCTTCTGGACGAGATAGACAAGATGGGACGAGACTACAAGGGCGACCCGTCCGCGGCGCTTTTAGAGGTGCTGGATAACGAGCAGAACATGGCGTTCCGTGACCACTATATAGAGCTGCCGTTCGATCTTTCGGACGTGCTGTTCATAACCACCGCGAACACGCTTGATACTATCGCGCCGCCGCTGTTGGACCGCATGGAGATAATCAGGCTCACGGGCTACACGGCAAGCGAAAAGCTCCACATAGCGCGCGGGTATCTCATGAAAAAGGCGCTCGAAAAAACGGGGATGAAGCCGGAGCAGATCGAGATAACCGATGACGCGATCGATAAGATGATCGACAGCTACACCCGCGAGGCGGGCGTAAGAAAGCTGGAGCAGAGCATAGAAACGCTGTGCCGCAAGGCGGCAAAGCAGATACTGGAGAGCGGAGGGAAGAAGGTAAAGGTCACGGCGGAAAACCTCAGTGACTACTTAGGCCGCGAGAAGTATCATTTCGATAACATGAACGAGACTGACGAGATCGGCATAGCGCGCGGACTTGCGTGGACGAGCGCGGGCGGCGACACGCTTTCGATCGAGGTCAATGTTATGGACGGCAGCGGCAAGGTGGAGCTTACCGGCAAGCTCGGTGACGTTATGCAGGAGAGTGCAAAGGCGGCTATAAGCTACATCCGCGGAGCTGCGGAGCGGCTGAATATAGACGGCAGCTTCTATGAGAAGAAGGATATACATATCCATGTGCCGGAGGGCGCGGTGCCGAAGGACGGCCCCTCGGCAGGCATAACGATGGCAACGGCTGTCATATCCTCGCTCACCTCGCGGCCTGTAAGGCACGATGTGGCAATGACGGGTGAGATCACTCTGCGCGGCAGAGTGCTGCCGATAGGCGGGCTTAAAGAGAAATCGATGGCGGCATACCGCGCCGGGATAAAGACGGTGATAATCCCTGAGGAGAATATGCCGGATATAGACGATGTGCCGGAGGAGATACGCGGTGATATAGAGTTTATTCCGGTATCAAGCATGGATGGGGTAATAGATACAGCACTGGTGTAGTAGCTTCAGGGGGACTGTGTCCCCCCGAACCCCCCTTTGCACAATATGGCAAGTGCAGGGGTAACGCGCCGGTTTGATGCGCTCGGAGCTTTCATGTTTGTGGCTGTCTGAGATGCTCAAGGGCTTGGGTAAGTGTGTATCGCTCACTGTCATAAGTAGAGGAAAGGATCTATGGTCATATAAATGGAGATAATTAAATATTACGGCAGTGACACGGAGCATAAGGAGTTTATAAATCACGACAGTGAGCCGCTTATGGCTGTTATTGCGCATGACGGCAGCCGCGCGGCGGTATCGCTGCTTGATGAGGGCTGCGAGCATCATTTACTGCTTGCGAATGCGC
Organism: Clostridia bacterium; assembly: GCA_017404065.1. GTDB lineage: Bacteria > Bacillota > Clostridia > UBA1381 > UBA1381 > Ornithomonoglobus. The sequence continues at coordinate 4,134 of JAFRDB010000101.1, read as the reverse complement.
TCGGCAGCTATGATATAGATAAGTATTTCAGGATAATATTTGACAACGAGGGCGCAGACTGGACATTTGTCTGTCCGCCCGATTATAAGGACATCACCGTTAAGGAAAAGCGCATAACGCGGTTCTTTAATGACGGCATAGATATCATAACCGCATTTTTAAAGGAGATCGGCTATGATGTGCCGGTAAATATACCGCGGCGGTATCGGCGGCATATTGAATATATAAAGAACACGGAATATTGAACCCAGTGGGGGAGGCACACAAGAGAACCGTCCCCCTGTGTTCATCTCCCCCTGTGTTAAGTCCCCTTGTGTTAAAATTAGAAAGGATAAATGGTCATAGGTATGAATCCGAATATTAATTTTCAGAACGCAAAATTTGAGAAGTCCGCAATGGCAAAGGAGCATTATCCGGTATCGGATATGCTCGAATTTGCGTTTGCCGGACGGTCGAACGTCGGCAAGAGCTCGCTTATAAATAAGCTCCTGAACCGCAAATCGCTCGCGCGCGTGAGCGGCACGCCCGGCAAAACGATAACGATCAATTTCTATAACATAGACGACAAGATCTATCTTGTTGACCTGCCCGGCTACGGCTATGCGAAGCGGTCAAAGGAGGAGGTTGCAAAGTGGGGCTCGATGATCGAGGATTATCTCGCCAACCGCGAGAAGCTCGTGCAGACCATCCTTTTGGTAGACAGCCGCCATACGCCTACGGCGCAGGATGTACAGATGGCGGAGTGGATACGGCACTACCACGATATGCTGATCGTTATCGCCACCAAGACCGATAAGCTTAAAAAGAGCGAGATAGAGGCGCGTATGGAGGATATACAGAAAACGTTATCTCTTACCGAGGATGATATTCTTGTTCCGTTCTCTACCGCGAATGACGAGGGTAGGATCACTGTTGCGGATATGATAGAGATGATGCGCGCGGGCGAGCTTGTACCGTACGATCAGAAGCTATAAAATTCGTACGAAACTATACACATTGTGCAAAATTGTCTATAGACAAGGAAGGTAAAATGTGCTAATATATAATCGTGGGAGATATATATTTAAAGAATATGACAGTTAAAAGTAGTATAATAAAAGTTTGATTAAAGAATTTTAAGGAGGTAAACGTAATGAAAAAGCTATTATCAGCAGTAACGGCTTTGTCTGTTATTACGGTAAGCATCAGCGCGCAGGCGTTTACGCTGCGTCTGCCGAGAGTTTTTGATGATGTGATCGGGATAGCTGTTACGGATACGGAGGCGCCGACGGCAGCACCGACGATAAAGCCGACTGATCCGCCGACAGCAGCACCGACGATAAAGCCGACGGAGGCACCGACAGCAGCACCGACGATAAAGCCGACGGAGGCACCAACGGCAGCACCGACAGCGATACCGACAATAGAGCCGACGGATGCGCCGACGGCAGCTCCGACAATTAAGCCGACGGAGGTGCCGGATATATGCAAGAGCATTACGCTTAACAAGCAGAGTCTTAATCTTAAGCGTGGCGAGAGCTTTAAGCTTACGGCAGTGACCGAGCCGGCGGGCCTTGAGGAGATATCATGGAGATCATCGGATGAGAGCGTGCTTGTTACCGATGACGGTACCGTTTGGGGCGTAAAAGAGGGCGAGGCGATCGTCAGCGCAATGACAAACGGCAGCAGACTTATTGCGTCATGCTTCATTTCCGTAGTTGCGGATGACGGCATTATAACGCTTTCCGTAACCGAGGGTGTTAAGGAGGTAGTTGTCACACTCGAGGGACTCTCAACCGAGGTAAGAGCCGGAGATAATACGCTTGAAGCCGGCACATACACGGTTTCGGCAAAGGCTGAGGCTAACTATACGCTTGGGTCGTTCTCCGAGACGGTGACAGTTAAGAAGAATGAGAAAACTCCGCTCGTTATTTCCGCGGCGCGTACTAAATATACTGTTACAAAGCCGGAGGTAACAGGCGTTACCGTTACGGCTGTTGGCGGCTCGACAGAGACTGTGGAGCCGGGCGGCAGCTACAGCTTCACGGTTGCGACCGGCGCGAGCTATGACGCGTCAAAGCTTACGGTTAAGGCTAACGGCAGTGTTCTCACGGCGAAGGACGGCGTATATACTATAAGCAATATAAATGATGACATCATTATTACGATCGACGGAGTGGAATCCAAGTCATGGGATGCTACGCTGAAGTCTGTTACGGTTGCCGGCTCGGAGGCGACTCTCGGCGCAAATAACGAGTATGTTGCAACGATCCCTTACGGCGAGACCGTCAAGGCAAGCGATATCAAGGTAACAGTAAACGATATCAAAGCATCTTATACGATAACTACGATCGACGGTGTTTTTAATATAACGGTCAAGGCTGAGGACGGCACTACCGTTGTTTACAAGCTCACGATAAAGAATGCTGAGGCTACGCCGATCGACAGTGTTAAGGTGGCGCTGAACTCAACATTATTCGCAGATGTAACGCAGAACTCCGGCGGAAGCTATAAGACGCAGGATGAAGCGAAGGAATATATTAAAACCAAGCTTGATAATCTTATTGACACTTATCCGGGCGTTTCATATACGATAGAGAACGGTGAATCAAAGAGACCGGTAAAGGGCACGATCTATTCACCCGGAGGCGAGGACGGATATTATAAGTATAAGGTAACACTTACATCGGGCAGCGAGATCCGCGTGTGTGAAGTAGTGATAGCCATTATCGGATATGATTTTGTTATATCCTCCTCGAACATAACCGCGACAGCTACCACGATCACAGTAAAGAATGTAGACAGCAGCGTTGAGCTTGCTCTGTTCACGGAGCAGGGCGGCAAGCTCAGGAAGTGGACTACACCGTCAAATAATTCGGTGACCTTCTCGAACCTTGCAAGCGACTCGACCTATACGGTAAAGATTCGCGCGGCAGGCACGGATGATGTTCCCTCGGTAGGAACTAACGTCACAACTCTATACAGCAGCACAACGAGCAGAGGCGCGTCCTCATATCACACCGTATACTTCGATGTCGGCGACCACGGCACGATAGTAGAGGGCAAGGCAAAGCAGACGGTCGGCAATACGCGCGTTGCGGATTATCCTACCGTAAAGGCCGATAACGGCTATATCTTTAAGGGCTGGTCATCAAACGGCGTGCTTATAGAAAATCCAAAGACCTACTATATCCGCTCGACCACGACCTTTATTGCCGTATATGAGGAGGCATCGGGCTCAAGCTATTCTTCATCAAAGAGCACTAACTACGGAACCGACACAGCGCTAAGAAACACTGCCACGCAGACTGTGGCAAGGACATTGTTCAGCGATGTGCCCGAGGGCAGCTGGTACTATAACAGCGTAAATAAAATGTATACTCAGGGATACATGAACGGCGTTACCGAAACAGAGTTCGCGCCGGAGGGAACGCTCACGCGCGCAATGCTCGTGACTATCCTCTACCGCTATGCGTGTGAGCCGAATGTATATTCCGGCAACGGCTTTGGCGATGTGCCGGACGGCACATGGTACACCGACGCTGTAACATGGGCATCGGATGCGGGTATAGTTAACGGCGTTTCAAACGGCACGTTTGCTCCGAACGATAATATCACCCGCGAGCAGCTTGCGGCTATTCTCTTCCGCTACAGCGAAGCGTTCGGATACGATACCTCCGCATCGGGTAATATTATAAACTACAGCGATTCGGCATACATTTCGGACTGGGCACAGACAGCGCTTATCTGGACAACGGGCGCGGGCATCATCACAGGAAAAGACAACAACAGGCTTGATCCGAAGGGTAATGCGACAAGAGCAGAAGCGGCAACGATGATCGAAAGATTTGACGATCTTATCGACACTGAGCTATAAAGGGTATAGGATAAAGGCAAGAAAGCGATTGCTTCGGCAATCGCTTTTTTGTGAGTAAATTTGTGTTTGTCGGGCTGATGTTTGCGGTGTAGCTCTGCTGTCCCTGCCTTGGGGCAGCCCTGGTCGGCGGCTATGCCGCCTGCTCGGGTTGGCATCCCAGGTGGGCTTTTCAAGCTTTGCTTGAAAAGGTCGGGTTGGGGTACGGCAGAGATAGATTTCATCTAAAACCGCTAATTTATCATATTTTTTAGCGTCGTTAACCCCAATCCGTCACGGCT
>JAFRDB010000100.1 GCA_017404065.1 Clostridia bacterium | reverse complement strand
TTGAAATTATCACGGAAAATTTGTTGTAATACATTCATAAAGAAATCATACTACAAATCAAAACAAAAATCAACCCCCAACCGAATCCCCCTCAAGATTGAGGGGGCAGGGGGAGCTGATATGCCGTCAGGCATTATTTTCATCTATTAATTAATAAGTGCCGGTTCAGGCTCTTTAACAAGCTCCATACGGTTTACAGAGACTTCATAAGCTGTCTTTGTGACCGTTTCGTCTTCACTCAGCTTTTTTTGATACTGCCGTGACTGTATGCGTCCCCATATCTTAACGTTGTCGCCGACCTCCAGCGTTTTTGCGTAGCGGGCATTTCTGCCCCAGGCAATAACAGGTATATAATCTGATTTGTTATAGCTCCGGTTTACCGCGATAAGCAGATCACAAATCTCCCTCCCGAACGGGGTAACGCGGAATATCGGCTTTTTACATATATAGCCGTTCAAATACAGTGTGTTGGGATTATGCCGCAGCTCGCTGTCACTTTTATGTATATCCTTTGCAAACACAGTGAGTATCAGTCTGTTTTCGCCGCTTGGCTCATAGCTGTTATAAGAACGGAACTGCCCTTCGACATCAACGGTATCGCCTATGCAAAAGCTGTCCTCGGCAAGCAGCCGTTCCGATACCATTATCCGCACGGAATCATCCGTGCCGCTAAGCCGTGGAATGTTGAGTGTGAATGTGTAAAATTTTTCGGCGTATATCTCGTGGTTAAATTTAAATTCATCGGCTATAACGCCGGTGACCAGCGCCTGATTGTTTGTGATATCCATATAAAAAATGATCCTCCTTGGTTTATCGGTATAATTATGTATATGCGCACAGGTTTGTTTTCAGAACCAAAATCTGTTTTAAGTATAGCATAGATTATGCTTTTAGTCCATAAAAATCGCGCTGTACGTCGTAAGTGTGTACAAATTGAAATAAAATGTATTTATTAAGAAAAAATCTGAAAAATTTATTAAGAAAAAATCTGAAAAAGTGCTTGACAAAGCCGCTTCGTTAGTGTTATACTATTTGGGTATGTAAATACACACGCATGATTTTCGCCTCTGTGCCGTTTTGCCGCGGTGGTGGGCGGATAAAGGTTGTGCGGAGGATCAAAAAACAGGAGGAAATAAAAATGGCAAACGTAGTTTCAATGAAACAGCTTTTGGAGGCAGGTGTTCACTTCGGACATCAGACAAGAAGATGGAACCCTAAGATGGCTCCGTATATCTTCACAGAGAGAAACGGTATCTACATCATTGATCTTCAGAAGACAGTAAAGAAGGTCGAGGAAGCTTACTACTTTATCCGTGATATTGCGGCAGAGGGAAAGAGTGTTCTGTTTGTAGGCACAAAGAAGCAGGCGCAGGATTCCATAAAGGAAGAGGCAGAGCGCGTTGGAATGTATTATGTAAACAACAGATGGCTCGGTGGTATGCTAACAAACTTCCAGACGATCGAGAAGAGAATCGCAAGACTTGCTCAGATCAACAAGATGGAAGAGGACGGCACATTTGAGGCGCTCCCCAAGAAGGAAGTCATCATCCTCAGAAACCAGAGAGACAAGCTTGAGAAGAATCTCGGCGGTATTAAGGAAATGAAGGAGCTTCCGGGTGCAATGTTCGTTGTTGACCCGAGAAAGGAAAAGATAGCTATTGCAGAGGCTAAGAAGCTTGGCATTCCGGTAGTTGCGATAGTTGATACAAACTGTGATCCGGATGAGGTGGATTACGTTATACCGGGTAACGATGACGCTATCCGTGCTGTAAAGCTTATCGCATCAACAATATCAAATGCTATTATAGAAGGCAAGCAGGGCGAGGATGCTATGGTTTCAGAGGAGCCAGCAGAGGATCCGGAGGTTGACGCTGAATAATATATAGGATCCTGAGGTCGGTAAGGCTGAGGGCAAAGATATCAAAATAACAGGAGGTCTAAGAAAATGGCAGCATTTTCAGCAAAGGATGTTAAGGATTTAAGAGAAATGACAGGCTGCGGCATGATGGACTGTAAGAAGGCTCTTACAGAGGCAGACGGCGACAAGGATAAGGCGGTAGAGATATTAAGAGAAAAGGGACTTGCTACAGCGGCAAAGAAGTCGGGCAGAATAGCATCGGAGGGTATTGTTAAGTCATATATCAACGGCAATGTTGGTGTTGTAGTTGAGGTAAACTCCGAGACAGACTTCGTTGCAAAGAATGCAGAGTTCCAGGAGTTTGTTGGTGATATAGCCAAGACCGTTGCAGACGCTGCTCCGGCAGATGTAGAGGCACTTAAGGCAACGTCGTTCGGCGAGGGTACGATCGGTGAACTTTTAACAGAAAAGATCGCAAAGATCGGCGAGAACATGAACATCAGACGTTTTGAGAGAATAGAGACGACAGGTGTTGTTGTTGATTATATCCATGCTGCGGGCAAGATCGGCGTACTTGTTGAGGCTGATGCTCCGGCAGATAACGCAGATGTTAATGAGGCGCTCAAAAACGTAGCGATGCAGATCGCGGCTATGAGTCCTAAGTATCTTTCAAGCGCGGATGTTCCGGAGGATTACAAGGCTCACGAGATGGAGATCCTTATCGCGCAGGCTAAGAATGATCCCAAGAACGCTTCAAAGCCGGATAATATTCTTGAAAAGATGGTACAGGGCAGACTTAATAAGGAGCTTAAGGAAGTATGTCTTTTAGAGCAGCTTTATGTTAAGGCTGAGAATAAGGAAAGCGTTGCTCAATACCTTGATGCTGTAGGCAAGAAGGTCGGCGCTCCGGTAGTTCTTAAGAGCTTTGTTCGTTTTGAGACGGGCGAGGGTCTGGAGAAGAAGGAGGACGACTTCGCAGCTGAGGTTGCCTCAATGGTAAAATAAGATCACTATATAACCTCGCGCAATTTTGCGTGAGGTTAGACTGTCGACAAATTGGTCGGACCGCGCACATGATCATTCAATGTGTGTGATCCAAAAGGATAGTTTCATATAAAAAGCAACGGCGATCACATCGAGTAATCGCCGTTGCTGTGCTCTTTTGACAAAAACAAGCTCTAACGTACCAACGTACGCCTACGAGCTTGTTTTCGTCAAATCCAACCTAATTTTTCGACGTCTGTCAGTGTGTAGACAGGTTTGTCTACACACTGACCTCGCGCAAAAATGCGCGAGGTATTTTTTTAAAGCTATTGCAATTTTGTGATCAATGATGTATAATAAAAATATATTGAATTCAGGAGGCAGATATTATGAATATACTTGTAACGGGCGGTGCAGGATATATAGGCAGCCATACTTGCGTTGAGCTGCTTAACGCAGGCTATGATATAGTTATTGTAGATAATCTTGACAACTCCGATATAAAGGCGGTAGAGGCGATAAAGAAGCTTACGAAAAAGGATTTTCCGTTTTATCCGTATGATCTTTTGGATCGTGAAAAAATAGAAGAGGTATTTAAGAATAATAGGATAGACGCGGTTATCCATTTTGCCGGACTAAAGGCGGTAGGCGAATCCACGCAGATACCGCTAAGATACTATCACAACAATATTACGGGTACGCTTATACTCATGGAGCTAATGGAAAAGTACGATGTAAATAATATCGTATTCTCATCATCGGCAACGGTTTACGGTATGCCGAAAACTGTTCCGATTACGGAGGACTTTCCGCTTTCGACCACAAACCCGTACGGTTCAACAAAGCTTATGATCGAAAATATTATGACAGACGTGTCAAAGGCAAATCCGAAGCTTTCCGTAACGCTTCTGCGTTACTTCAATCCGATCGGTGCTCATAAGAGCGGTGAGCTTGGCGAGGATCCGAAGGGTATCCCCAACAATCTTCTTCCGTATGTAGCGCAGGTGGCAGTAGGTAAGCTGGAAAAGGTGCATGTATACGGCAACGACTATCCTACAGCGGACGGTACAGGAGTAAGAGATTACATACATGTTGTTGATCTCGCGATAGGCCACCTTAAGGCGATAGAGCACTGTTCAGGCAAGGAGGGTGTACATATCTATAATCTCGGCACCGGCAACGGCTATAGTGTGCTTGAGATAATAAAGGCATTTTCAAAGGCTTGCGGCAAGGACCTGCCATATCAGATAGATCCGCGCAGACCCGGAGATATCGCAGAATGCTGGGCGGATGCGTCCAAGGCAAAGAATGAGCTCGGCTGGGTTGCTGAGCGCGGGATAGCTGAGATGTGCGAGGATCTTTGGAGATGGCAGTCTAATCATCCGAACGGATTTAAGGAAAATTAAAAAAATACTTGACAAAGCCTGCAGCGTATGGTACAATAGTTTGTGAAAACAAGCAGAAGTATTCGTTCTCACCGTACGGCGCAGGCTTTGCGGTAAATATCGTAAGCGCTATTTGTGCTGATATTGAACGGATGCTGTGCGCCCGTTTTTTTAATGTTTCAGATACGGTAATATAAGGAGGGGTTTACCATTAGCAAGAATGAAATGCAGATCAATGAAATGATTCGTGATAGTGAGCTTCGGGTTATTTCTGCAGACGGAGAGCAGCTCGGCGTTATGGACTCAAGAGAAGCGCAGAGGATCGCCAACGAAAAGGGTTTGGATCTTGTTAAGATCGCGCCCACGGCAAATCCGCCGGTATGCAAGATAATGGACTACGGCAAGTATAAGTTTGATCTCGCTAAGCGTGAGAAGGAAAACAGAAAAAATCAAAAGGTCGTAAACATAAAAGAAGTTCAGCTTTCGCCTTCGATCGACACTAATGACTTTAATACTAAAGCAAGACAGGCAATGAAGTTTTTGAAGTCGGGAGATAAGGTGCGCGTGAGGGTTCGTTTCAGAGGTCGTGAGCTGAGTCATTCTGAGATCGGTAAAGATCTTCTTGACCGCTTTGCGGAAACGTTAAAGGAATTTGGAACAGTTGAAAAAGCGGCAAAGCTTGAAGGCAGGAATATGATCATGTTCCTGGGCCCTGTAGCACAGTAATTTATAAAAGGAGTGAATCAAGAACTATGGCTAAGACTAAAATAAAGACTCATAGGGGTGCAGCGAAGAGATTTAACCTCACGAAAAACGGTAAGGTTAAGAAGAACAGCGCGTTCAGAAGACATATACTGAACAAGAAAACCACAAAGAGAAAGAGACACTTGAGAAAGCAGCAGTATTGCTCAAAGGCAAATGCGGCAGTTATCAAGAAGCTCATACCTTACAAGTAATTCGGAGGAGGTCAATTAATTATGGCAAGAGTTAAAGGCGGAATAGCTACAAAAAAGCATCATAAGAAGATATTAAAGCTCGCAAAGGGCTACTACGGCGCGTTAAGCAAGCAGTATCGTTCAGCTAATCAGGCGGTAATGCGTGCGCAGGCTAACGCGTATGTTGGCAGAAAGCGCAAGAAGAGAGACTTCAGAAGACTCTGGATCGCAAGAATAAGCGCAGCTACAAAGATGAACGGCATGAACTATTCAACATTCATGAACGGTCTTAAGAAGGCGGGCATCGATATGAACAGAAAGGTTCTTTCAGAGATCGCTATCGCTGATCCGGCTGCATTTACAAAGCTCGTTGAGGCTGCAAAGGCTGCAAGAGGTTAATTTTCGGTAACTATATCAAAAACTGTCGCATGGGCGGCAGTTTTTGGGTTATAATAAAGGTAACTGCAATGAATAACAGTTCAAAGCGGTGCCATAAATAAAGGAGGTCGATCAAGTATGGCAGAAAACAAGTATGCGGGAACACAGACAGAGAAAAATCTGAGAGCGGCATTCTCAGGTGAATCGGAGGCAAGAAACAAGTATACCTACTTTGCATCAAAAGCCAAGAAGGAGGGCTTTGAGCAGATCGCGGCGTTGTTCCTCAAGACGGCTGATAACGAGAAGGAGCATGCAAAGATTTGGTTCAAGGAGCTTAACGGAATAGGCGACACAGCGCAGAATCTTGCTTCGGCAGCGGACGGCGAGAACTATGAGTGGACGGATATGTATGCCGGATTTGCAAAGACAGCCGAGGAGGAGGGCTTCCCGGAGCTTGCGGCGAAATTCCGCATGGTAGGCGAGATCGAAAAGCAGCATGAGGAGCGTTATCGCGCACTGCTCAGTAATGTAGAAACACAAAAGGTATTTGAAAAGAGCGAGGTCAAAGTTTGGGAGTGCCGCAATTGCGGACACATCGTAGTCGGAACAAAGGCGCCGGATGTTTGCCCTGTATGCGCGCATCCTCAGGCATACTTTGAGATCAACGAAAAGAATTATTAAACACGGCAGCCCGGCGTGTAGACAAATCTGTCTACACGCCGGCAGATGTCGATAAGTTCTCTGTGAAATTATCTTTTCGAATTACGTGCATTGAAGATCATGTGTGTGGTCCGGTCAATTTATCTACAGTATGAGCCCCCATTTGTATGGGCAGCTGTTTGCTTGCGTTTTGAACGTAGAAAATGGGAGTATAAATATGGCAGAACAGATAAAACACCCTTTCCCGCCGTTATATGATGAGAATTCAAAAATACTTATTTTAGGCAGCTTCCCGTCCGTGAAATCAAGGGAACAAAGCTTTTTTTACGGGCATCCTCAAAATCGGTTTTGGCGCGTTGTGTCAACCGTTTTCGGCTGTGAAACGCCTGAAACTATTGAGGAGAAAAAATGCTTTTTGCATTCAAATCATATCGCGCTGTGGGATGTTATCGCCTCGTGCAAGATAGAAGGCAGCGCGGACAGCTCAATAACAAATGTTGTTCCGAATGATCTGAGACCTATCATTGACGGCTCGCGCGTGGAGCGGATATTCGTAAACGGCAGAACGGCAGAAAAATTCTATAATAAATATACGCGTGAGGTGTTGGGGCGTGATGCGGTCTATCTCCCCTCAACATCCCCGGCAAACGCTGCAAAAAGCCTTGATCGGCTCGTTGCGCAGTGGCGTGAGATAGCGGAGCAGTGAGACAATTTAAGAAAGGTAAACATTTTTATAAAAAAACTGACGATAGCATCATTTGCTGCGCTGTTTACATCGTATATGCTTGCAGGAACCATGCGGTTTGTCAAAGCGCACAAAATGTCGGATAAACAGACGACATAAAAGGATAAAATAGGGCAAAACGCACAAAGTCGAAAAAAATTAAATAAAAGTGTTGACAAATAGGAAAGCGTGTGGTAGAATAAATAAGCTGTCAGCGATAAGCGGCAGCTTAATATTTCCCCAAAAGGGAAAGAGATTGCCGACAACCGGTGAAGCCGGTCATCGGCTCGCAATTACCGTTGCAGGCAACGGTAATTGCTTTGCACATTGAAAAATGAACAGTGTGAGTTCTTGAAGCACTACAGAGGTAGTGCACAATAACTTTGAGAAAATTTATACTCTTTTAACTTAGGTATAAATTCGGAAAACACACGCAAAAGGCTTTTAAAAGAAGTCAGCGTGGAATGAGAAAGTATTTAAACATCGAAAGATGGGTTGAATAACCAT
>JAFRDB010000099.1 GCA_017404065.1 Clostridia bacterium | reverse complement strand
TAATTTTCGTGCTTATTTTTATCCAATTTCCATTATATCACATATTGTTTCACTTGGCAAGGATTTGAGCAATTTCTTATAAAGTAAAAAAATGCCTGACGGCATATCAACCCCCCTGACCCCCCATTCTTGGGGGGAAGAGTAGAGTAGTTGCAAGGGAGGTGGCAGCCCGTAAGGGCTGACGGAGGGAGTCCGATAAACTGAAATTACTATTATAGCTTAAATACCATTCTGAGAATATTTTTCTCCCCTATTCTCCGGTATGTCAGCTTTTCTGTTATCTGTTTTACAAGCCCTATACCCATGCCGCCGGAATCTAACCCCTCAAACTCCTTTTCCTGAGCCTCGACATTTACCGGGTCAAAGCTACAGCCGTTATCGGAAAACCTTATCACGAGCCTGTCATCCGATTTCACACAAAGAAAATCAAGCTGATCAGCGCCGGAATAGCTTACTATATTTGTGAGTATCTCCTCGCAGGCAAGGATGATCTTGAGCTTCATGCTGCTACCGGATGCGGCCTTAAATATAATGCTCTTTATCTCATCCATCGCATCCTGTGTCGGCTTTATGCTCAGCTTCGCTGTCTCGGCACAGCTATATACCGCAAGCACGGTGAGGTCATCAAACTGCTCGCAGCCGTTTGTAAATTCTCTCACGGAACTAAGCACCGTATCGACCGTATCAGCGGCATTGTCTGCTGCTAAAGCATCTGTCAACCGTTTTTCGCCGTAAAACTCATTCCTGCTGTTTACCGCCTCTGTAACGCCGTCGGTATAGAGGAATATCCCGTCGCCCTTATCAAGCATCAGAACCTCATCTATTATTCCCGCGTTCTCAAATAAGCCCAGGGCTATGCCCGCGTCAGGCTTTATGATCTCGCCCTTACGGTTCTTGATGATAACAGGTCTTGTATGTCCGGCATTCGCATAACGCAGCTCGCCTGTACAGGTGTCGAGCACCGCCGCGAACACTGTCGCAAACATTCCTTCCGGATTTGCAGCGCACAGCTCATCGTTAGCGGTATTGAGCGCCTCAGAGGGGCTCATGCCAGCTCTTAGCTTTTCGCGTATCATGGTCTTTGTCATAGCCATAAACAGCGCCGCGCTTATTCCCTTGCCGGACACATCTCCCATAACTATGCAAACGCCGTCATCAGAATCGAAGCAGTCATAAAAATCACCGCCGACCGCCTTTGCAGGGTGCGCGTGTGCCGCCGCATTATAATTGACCTCTTCCAATCTGAAATCGGTGGGGACCATTCCGCTCTGGATGCGCCTTGCAACATCCATCTGCACGCCCTCCTGCATACGCTCCTCGGTCATTTTCTCTATATCCCCTATATAGCTCAATATATCCCGCGACATATTCTCATACGCGTCTGCGATATCGCGTATCTCATCGTGAGACTTAATGCCAAGCGGCTCAGGCTGCTTCTTATCCCTTGCAAAGCTGTTCATGCTTACCGATATACGCCCTAAAGGCTCCAAAGCCCTTCGGTTAATGATGATCAGCAGCACTCCGAGCACGATAAGCAGTGTTACGGCGGTGGAAAGAACTATACTCAGAATACTTTCTATCATCTTTCCGTCCACGTCATCAGACTCATAATCCGCGCCTATCAGAGCCACGACATTCCCGTTATCATCCTTGACCGGATATACATACGAATACACGCTTCCGTAGCCGTTGTTCTCAAACCATAACGGAGCGTTCTCGCTGCCATTGAGAGCTTCAAGCTCAGATTCATTAAATTTTCTTATTGCCATCGTTCCGAAAGGATGGCTTTCCCTTACATCTTCATCCTCCTCGGGGTCGGATGCAACAGTATATATGAAAATTCCCTGATCTCCGCTTGCATTCGGTTTTTTAATGTACATATACTTTAAATGAAAGCTTTTGCACACCTTGCGAAGGATATCCCTGTTTTTAAAGTAATCCTTGTTGACCTCGGGAGATTCCATCTCAGCCGGATCATCGAGCAGCGATTCGGCAAGCTTGATGCCGTTTAATGCCTGTTGTTTGCTTCGGTTCTGAGTATAACTGTTATAGAATGCCCAGCTTACTATGCACTCAATGCTGACAGCAATGAATATCGCTATAAGGAATATACCGATTATCTGCTTTAAAAGCGACTTTTTCATTTTATGTTAAGCTTCTTGTCAAAGCCGGTCATTTTAAACACATCGAGTATCTCAGCTGATACATTTATCACAGTCAGCTCGCCATTCATCTTCTTATGCGCCGCTACGACCTGTCTGAGTCCGGCTGATGAAATATATTCAAGCGTTTCAAGATCCAGCACCAGCGACGTAACGTCGCCATCCAGTTCGTCAAGCGCTCTGCCGAGCTGCGGCGAGGTCTGTGTGTCCAGCCAGCCGTTAAGCTTAAATACTGCCTCTGTTCCGTTGATCGTCTTTTCTATTGTCATATTCGTGACCTCCTTAAAATTATTTATCTATCTCTATCGTGGTATTATTGAAATCCAGCATCCTCATATATATTATCCTGTCGGTGATGCTCTTTATGACCTCTATCCCGCCTATTTCAAAATCCTCATGGTCAATAGTATAATCGGTCGGGTCAAACGGTATGCCCGCGTCACGGGTGCGGAGCATTACAGTGTCATCCGTTATACAGAGCATTATGTCTATGCTCTGTACATCCCTGCCGCCATGCTTTATGATATTTACCGTCATCTCCTCGGCTGCTACCGCTATCTGGTTCGCCTTTGCCGCATCTATCCTGCCCTTGCAGAATTGCTTTATCTCTCTGGGCACCTTTACCGCCTCGCCGATCTCCGGCTTTACGGAAAAGTCAAGGACCTCCTCGTCATTCTCCGGCAGCATCAAAAGGTCGCTTCTGTACCTCAGCCTAACGATGAGGATAACAATAACGGCAGTGAGTCCCTGGCCGATGATGAACGCCGCCATTACGGCGTTAATGCAGCTCCAGCCCATCGCCTTTGCTATCACTACGGCTATAACGGCGCAAGGCAGCAGCGCAACGCAGTAGACAAGGACCGTTATGAGATTTGAAAGTCCTGTCTTCTCTGTAGTCTGATAATATATTGACATGAACCGGCTGAACACATAGAACGGCAGACAGAACACGAATATCCTGAGCGCTGTTATCGTCATATCCATAAGCTCGCCGTCCCGAATGCCGAACATTGCCGCCGCCTGTCTTGTGAATATCAGAAGTAGCGCCATAAGCACGCCGAGCATGATATAGCTGTAAGCGGCAATATTTTTGCTCAGGCTCCTCATGCCGAAATAGTCCTTTTCGCCGTAAACAACGCCGCCTATCGTTCCCATCGTTCCGATTATGCCGCCGAGGAACAGCTCGCAGATCATCACAAGGTTAAGACAGACCGTATATACCGCGACCGCGCTCTCTCCCGCCGAGCGGATTATGATTATATTCATCGCCCAGTTGCGTATCATCTCGCATAATATCGACAGGAGCGACGGCACGCCGGTTATCACGGCAAGCCTGAAAACACCCATGGTGCCGCCAAACGGGTTTACAAGCGACAGCATCCGCTTAGGTGAACGGATATACGGTATCAGCACGACAAGCGCTGCGGTATAGCCTATGATCGTTGACCAAACTGCGCCCGCTGTGCCGAGAGGCGTATATTTCAGCAGCAGATAATCCGCTATAAGGTTTACGATGTTCGAGAGCACAACATACCAGGTCGCAAGCGACGGGTTGTTGTCCACTGCCATATAATTCATCATCTGCAGCGCTATGCCTATGACCGGCGCGCCGATGAAGGTGACGCGGATCACACCCGCAACATCCTTTGTCAGCGAGTTGCTGCCTGCAAGCAGCAGCGCGAACTGCCGCGAGAACAGGGACATAAGCATAAACACTATGCCCGATATTATCGTTGCGGCGATCGTTGCGGAAAACAGCTTTGACGCGCCCTCACGGTCACGCTTACCGAGCAGGTTCCCCGCCGCGATGCTCCCGCCGATGCCGAGCATATAGCCCGGCATCTGAATAAACAGCAATATCGTTCCGCCGATCTGAACAGCGGACATAGCGTCCGTACCGAGTATGTTTCCGACAAGCATAGTGTCAACGATGTTGCCCACCTGCAAGGCAAGCGTCATCATTACCGACGGAAAAAGATACTGCAGCAGCTTGGTTTTTATAAGTTGTTCGTTTCGTTTAAGCATATCCGATACCTTTTATTCAAAGAAGCTCAGTGTATCCAAAGCTTCTATGGCGTTTGCAAGATACTTATTATCCGTTATCGGCCACTTGTATCGGAGACGGTAGAGTACATTCTTTGTGAATCGGTTATCCGAACCCAGCGCTATCACAGCGTCCTCGCTGCCTGAATCATAAGCTACAAGACCCAGCACCGCGTCCGCCATGCTCTCGTCCTTTGCCGCCTCAGAGAGAGCCTCGGAGAATCTTTCCTCGCTCACTATCTCTATATCGAAGCCGTAATCCTTCATCGCGTATATGACATCTGCCATGTTTATTATGTGGTCGTTATACGCATGGAATACGCAGAATTCGCTCTCGCTTGCCGTAAGCGCAAGTATCGCGCCCGCGGTCGAGTCTATCGGAGAGAATTCCGCCGGAGCTTCAAGCGCGGTTATCGGGAACATACCTAAATTCTTGTACGCCTTCAGTGAGCGCATGAAGCCGTTTGTGATATAGTTTATCTGGAACTCGCCGTCGGAAAGCCTGCTCATAAGGTTGCCGACTCTTATTACCATACCGTCAAGCCCTCTCCTGGCGCGCGCCTCCAAAACAGCCCGCTCCGCCAGGAACTTTGTGCGAACATAGTCGTTATCGAGCCTCTGACCGAAATACAGCTCATTCTCGTGGATAAGCCGCTCCGCGTCCTCGATTCCGCCCTCGCCCGCTACCGAGGTCGTCGATATCTGTACGAGCCGTTTACCGCTCTCTGCGCAAACATCTATAAGGTTCTTTACGCCGCCGACATTTACTCTGTCTAAGATATCATCGTTTGTAAAATGCTTTACGCACGCCGCGCAGTTGATGACCGTTGCCGCGTCCGTATCCTTTATCGCCGACAGCGTTTCCTTATCGGTTATATCGCCTTCGATGCAGAATACGCGCGTACCGAACTGCTTTGCAAACGGGTTGTCGAAGTAGTACATGAGCATATTCATGAGACGTCTTTCGCAGGTATCGTAGGTTCCTCTGCGCATCAGGCAGTACACCTTGCCGTCATAGTCCTCAAGGAAGGATCTGAGTATGTGTACACCGAGGAAGCCCGTCGCGCCGGTAAGGATAATATTACCCAGCTCGCGCGGTCTTATGTTGTCTGCATTCTCCATTATATTCTTTGAGAGCGCCGTATTCACATCCGCATAGTCGTATTCTGTAGGCTGCTCCTTTCCGGCATTCACCCGCGTGCCGCCTTCAATGAACGCGGCAAGCTCTCTCGGCGTCGGATTGTCGAACACATCCTTATACACGATGTTATAGCCCTTTGTCAGCGCGAACATAACTACCTTTGTAGCGCTAAGCGATGTGCCGCCTATCTCAAAGAAGTTGTCAAGCGCGCCTACCCTGTCAAGATTAAGTATTTCAGCAAACTTATTGCAAAATTCCGTTTCAACGGGGGTTTCCGGCGCGGTGTACTCCCTTGCCGCGGCAGTGACCTCCGTTGCCGGAAGCCGTTTCTTGTCGATCTTGCCGTTTACGGTAAGCGGCATCTCGTCAAGAGCGAGTATCGCCGCCGGAACCATGTACGCCGCAAGCTTTGACTTCATGTACTCCGTAAGAGCCGCAACATCCACCGGCTTTTCCGCGGTAAAGAAGCCTGCAAGATAATCCTCAGAGCCGTTATTTCTTACTATGACCTTGCTCACAAGAACGCCGTCAAACTCGTTCATTACGTTCTCTATCTCGTCAAGCTCCACTCTTAGACCTCTGAGCTTGACCTGATTATCGAGTCTGCCGAAGAATTCGATCTCGCCCTCGGCGTTATATCTCACAAGGTCGCCGCTGCGGTACGCCCTCTGTCCGTTATATTCAAAGAACACAGCCTCTGTCTTTTCAGGCAGATTCATATATCCGCGTCCCACGCCCTTGCCGCAGATCACAAGCTCTCCGCTCACGCCTACGGGCATTATATGGCAAGCCTTGTCCATAACATACGCCTTTACATTCGCGGCGGGCTTGCCTATCGTGATATTGCTGCTGCTTGTGATGATCTTTGATATACAGCTTATAGTTGTCTCTGTCGGTCCGTAGCCGTTTATTATACAGGCATCGGGGCAGATAGCGTGGAGCTTGTCATAGAGCGCGCCCGGGAACGCCTCCGCGCCCAGATCGAACGCCTTCATATTCGCAAGCGCCTTCTTCACCTGCGGTATATCCACAATATTCATGATAAACGAGGGCGTTGCGCACATCACCGTTACATTGTTTCTCTCTAACAGCTCGCAGAGCATGATGGGATTGTGTATCTCATCATCATTTGCCATACACGCCGTCATTCCGTTGCAGAGCGGGATGAAGCTCTCCATAATTGAGACATCGAACGATATCGCAGCTATGCCGAGCATTACCTCTCCCGGATATACAAGATCCTTTGTCTCGTCGTTTTTCTCATTCGCATTAACGAAGTTGGAGAGGTTGCCGTGCTCTATCATAACGCCCTTCGGCTTGCCTGTAGAGCCGGAGGTGTAGATGCAGTACGCAAGCGAGGACAACGGGATATCCAGCCTCGGATCATGCTCACTGCCGCATGATATAAGCTCCTCTACCGTCAGAGTCCTGTACGGCTTATCCGCCGCAAACAGCTCCGGACGCTCCGCCTTTATTTTCTCTGTGGTGATAACGAACGGACACTCCGCGTCAATGAGACAGAAGTCTATTCTTTCATCGGGATATTCGCTCGTCATCGGCAGGAACGCTCCGCCCGCCTTAAGTACGCCGTATTCGGATATATATACCTCCTTTGTCCTGTCAAGGACGATCCCGACTACAGCCTCTCTCGCAATACCCATGCCGATAAGGTTGTTTGCAAGGCGGTTGGCAAGGCTGTTTAGCTCTCTGTAGGTAAGGCTCTCGCCGTTTGCGATAACGGCGGTCATGTCGGGATGAGCCTTTACCTGCGCCTCAAACAGCTTGTCTATACTCATCAGCTCAACGCTCATATCGGTATCGTTAAAGCTCTCTATAAGCTCCTTCTGCTTATCAGACGCTATATCGACCTCACCGAGCGTTGCGGCGGTAAGCATACTCTTAGCCGCTGCTGCAAGCACATCCGTGTATCTTTCTATATATTCCTCGCTGTATTTGTCGGCGCGGTACTCGGTCTCGAACCTGTATGCGCCGCCCTCTACCCATACATCTGTCGAAATATCCGACTTGGCGCTGTCCTGTCCGCCTGTCCTCAGCACAGCCGGTCTTCCGTCTATCACATCACCGCCGAAGCCCTCGCCCTGATATACTATCATATAATCGGCAGAAAGGTTATAAGCGCGGCTTATCTTCGCGAATGAATACAGATCGTTTGACATATTTGCAAGTATCTGCTTACCCATGTCACGGATAAATTCAACTGTATTCTTTTCCGGCTCCGGGAAGCACCTCAAAGGCAGAGTCTTTACGAACATACCGAATATGCTCATGGCATCTGTATCGCTCCTGCCGTTATATATGGTCGTGAAGCTCACATCGTCCGAGTATGCATATTTACCCAGCACCAATCCCGCCACCGCAAGGAAGAACGCATTTGGCGTAATGCCGTTCCTTTCACAGAACGCATTTACCTTGCCTGCGCGAAGCTCCGGACGGCTTATTTTCAAAAGCCCTGCTCTTTCCTTCGGCTCCGATCTGTCAGGGTCGGGAACGGCACAGCCTGTCGAGCCCTGCATAAGAGTGTCGTAATAGCTCTTAGCCTCGGTAAACTCCTCGGACCGCATCGCCTTTTTCTCCCTAAGCGCGAAGTCAAATATAGTCCTGCTTTCCTTTTCTATCTCATTACCGGCAAGAACGGAATTGAGATCGGCAATGAATACGCCGAGCGATGTCCCGTCAAACATAATATGATGGAAGTCTGTCATCATATACAGGTATTCATCCGTTTCATAGACGGTGATCCTGTAAAGCTCCTTTGCCATATCGAACGGACGCGCAAAGCTCTGCCAATATTCCTCCGCATCAGCCTCGCTGCCGCTCTTATGCTTTATTCTTACGGGGGCATCCTCATGCGGTATCATGAATATGTCTCCGTTCTCGTCCGGCTCTATTGTGCATTTCACCGCGCTGTGCGCGTCTATCACCTTAACGATCGCGTCACAAAGCCGCTCCGCTCCGGTCGCCTTGTCTATACGGTAGGAGCACGGGATATTATACATTGTCCCGCCCGGATTCATCATGCACTCCGAATAAATGCCGAACTGCGTCTCGGTAAGCGGATATTTCCCTGCCGGCTCCGCTGCGGTATCCTCCGGCTCCGCCGGAGCGTCACGTGTGAACAGCTCCTCAACGAGCGCGTTCTCTATATCTATAAGACTGCAGCCGCTGAGTATCTTCTTGACCGGCAGGCTAAGCCCTATTTCCTTCTCCATGCGCGTCACAAACGATATTGCGCTCAGCGATGTCAGTCCGATATTTATAAGCGGAGAGCTCACGTCCGTTATCTTTATGCCTGCCGCCGCTTCGGCAAGCTCCGCGAGCCTTTCCTCAAGCTTTGTCATCGGTCTGTCCGATGCGCCGCCACTCTCGGGCGCGGAGGTGAGCTCGGGCTTCGGCAATGCGCGCTTATTTACCTTTAAATTCTGATTATACGGTATCGCATCTATCTGCATCGTTACCGCCGGGACCATATACGGCGGCTTTTCCTCACGGATAAAGCTGTTCATCGCCTCGATATCCACCTGCTCGTCCGAGCAGATATATGCCGCGATAAACTTTCCTCCCGCCGGATTGTCATAAGCCGCAACGGTCGCGTCTTTTATGCCCGGATAGCGGCGGATGACCTCCTCCACCTCCGTAAGCTCTATACGGAAGCCGCGTATCTTTACCTGCGCGTCCCGCCTGCCGATGAACTGTATATTACCGTCGCAGAGGTAGCGTACAACGTCACCTGTGTGATATACCCTGCCGTATCTTTCATCCGAGCTGAACGGATTTTCCGTAAACGCCTCCGCCGTCTTTTCGGGACGGTTCAGGTAGCCGCGCGCCACCTGCGGGCCGGCTATCCACAGCTCACCCGCCGCGCCCGGCGGAAGAAGCTTTCCGTTCTTATCTACCACATAGAGCCTTACATTATCTGTCGCCCTGCCTATGGGTATATCCTTCATCTTTTCAGCCACTCTGAATATAGTTATAAATATCGTGCACTCAGTAGGTCCGTAGCAGTTGTAGAGCTCATACGGCGGAACATCAAGCGGCACAAGCTTCTCGCCGCCTACCGACAGCTCCTTTAACGTCTTTGTGCCGTCAAGCATAGCAAACTGCCTGCCGAGCTGTGTGGTCATAAATGCGTGTGTTATTCCGTTCGCGTTAAAATATTCCTGTATACCGAGAATGTCAAGACGCATTTCCTCCGGGATTATATACAGGGTCCCGCCGGCTGTAAGGGTCGGGTACATATCCAGCATACACGCGTCAAAGCCGAAGCTTGCATACGCCGCCACTCTCGCGTTTTTATCCATCTTATAGAACCGCCTTGCCCACGCACAGAACATGGCAAGGTTGCCTTGCTCGAGCATAACGCCCTTCGGAACACCCGTTGAGCCGGAGGTATAGAGCATGATAAGAAGATCCTCGGGCTGCGGCTCCGGCAGCGCCTCGTCACATTCGGGAAGCGTTTTTATGCTTTCGGTCATCAGCCTCAGTCCGTCAAAGCTCTCGTCAATTACCGGGCTCAGCTCCGGCGTTGAGATCAGCACCCTTGCGCCGGAATCCTTCATCATCAGGTTAAGTCGCTCCGGCGGATAAGTCGGGTCGAGAGGAAGATACGCGCCGCACGCCTTTAAAGCGCCGAGCGCGCATATCGCCATATACTCGCTGCGGTCGATGAGTATGCCTACTACGCTTTCGCGGTCAACGCCGTTTTTACGAAGCTGGAGCGCAAGGTTATCCGTTATCCTGTCAAGCTCGCCGTATGTGAGTGACGTTCCGCCCGATACGACCGCCGTATTATCCGGATTTTCCTTCGCTTTTTCTCTGAACAGCCTGACTACCGTTTTCAGCTCGCCGTAGTCGTATTCGGTGCGGTTAAAGCTCTCTGTCACCTCGTACGCCCTGCTGTCTGCAAGCTCCGTTTCCGAAAGGCTGCTCTTTGTAAGGAAGTCGTTAACAAGCTTTACATAAGCGTCCGCCATAAGGCTTATAAGACCCTCACTGTAGCTGTCTGCGCGATAGCTTATCTCGACCTGATAGCTGCCCTGACCCTTATCGCACAGTTCAAATATCAGCTCCGTTCTCTCGATATGCGCCTCGTCATAGATGCGCTCCGTTTCTATATCCAGTCCCGCTGCGATCTCATAATCATGTAAATATCCCTGATATGCAAAGTTTATCGCGGAGGTAACGCCATGATCCTTTGCGGCATCGGAAAAGTCATAGATGCACTTTTCACGGCTGCTCATAAGCTGGTCGCACTGCTCCTTTAAAAACTCCTTTATGCTGTCCCTGCCGTCAAGCTGAGTGACGAATGGGAGCATTTTTACAAGATAGCAGTAGGTGTTTTTATTCTGCTCATTCCTGTTGCTGAAGATCGTGCTTATAACCGACTCGTTACTGTAATTATATCGCGCGATAAGAAAGCCGAACACGGTCGTAAAGAAAGATGTGGTTGAGATCCCAAGCTCTTTTCTGAGCCTTGAAAACGCATCGGCATCTATTGAAAAGTCCTTGCTGAAATAACCCTGCCGCGGCGTATCCGAATATACATCCCTCGCGGGAAGGCAGTCCGGCTCACAGCCGCCGAGCAATGCTTCAAAATATTCCTTTGCCTCAAGGAAGGCATCGCTCTCTCTTGCCGCGTATGTATCCTCGCTTACTGCCGCAATGTCGTATTCTTCCGGCATTATCGTTTTTCCGTTATACGCTTCGGATATCTCTCTTGCTAAGATCTGTCCGGCCGAACCGTCAAAAATAAGGTGATGTATGTCATAAAAACAGTAGTCGCCGTCCGGTGTTTTATAGATCTCAAACCGCGAAAGCCTGTCGCTGCCAAGATCAAAGCGGCGTACAAGCTTACCCCTGAGAGCTTCAAATTCCTCCGTGCCGAGCTCTTTTATAACAAGCTCCGCGCAGTCGTCATCATCGATCACAAACACAGGCTCGCCGGCGTCATTGAGACCCAGCCGCGCTCCCAATACGGGATGCGCCAAGAGCACGCTTCTTATTGACTCCGCAAATCTTTCCGTATCTACCCCTTTACCCAGCCTTCCGAGAAACGGCAGATTGTAAAGGGTCGATGTGTCATCATTCATGCAGTCGGAATAAAGCCCCAACTGCGACGGCATAAGTCTAATTTGCTTTTTCATGGTTTACCTCCTGTCTTTTATCCTTATAGTATACCTTATTATAGCATACATTTTAATAAAAATAAATAGGATAATAAATATTTATACAAAAAATTTTATAAATTTTTATATAAAAACAAACCGGAACGCCTCATGCAAAAAAATGGGGGGCTGTTGCTACAGCCCCTCCCCATACTATAATCATTCAAATTCAAGCAGCAGCTCCAATACTTTTTTAACACTTGCCGCAAGCTCGTTCCGTGTTATTTTCCCCTCCTCATACGCTTCCTTGAGGTCGGAGCCTGTCCACTGCGGCATTCTTATATTGTTACCGGCAAGGGTTTCTTTATAGTGCGACGCATGATTGTCCCAATCCGACATTACAAGCCCGTCAAAGTCCCACTCGTTTCTGAGAATGCCCGTTATAAGCTCGGCGTTCTCGGACGCTCTGACGCCGTTTATGATATTATATGCGGTCATTATCGTCCTTGGCCTTGACTCTCTTATACATATTTCAAAGCCCTTTAAGTATATCTCTCTCAAGGCTCTTTCGGACAGCACGGAATCGGACTCATATCTATTGGTTTCCTTGTTATTGCAGGCGAAATGCTTCGGCGTTGCCGCAATGCCCTCGCTCTGTATACCTCTTACCATTGCCGCGGCAAATTTCCGGCTATATACGGATCCTCGGAATAGTATTCAAAGTTCCTGCCGCATAAGGGGCTTCGGTGAATATTAAGCGCCGGAGTGAGCCATATAAACAAATTATTCTCCTTCGCCTCAAGCGCGCCGGCTCTGCCTATTTCCTCGGCAAGCTCCGTATTCCATGTACACGCAAGCATCGTGGCTACGGGGAATGCCGTTGTGTTTACAGAGCGCTCAATCCTTACGCCCGCCGGTCCGTCTGCCGTCATCGGCATGGGTATGCCGTACTTTTCCATGCCGCCTATCCCGCCGGTATCGGCAACTCCGGTATTTTGTGTCCCCTTCAGCAGCGGCAGCATTTCATGGTCGCTCAGCTGTGATATGAATTCATCGAGTTTTATGTCCCCGTTATATACATCTATAAGGTACTTTTTATTTTCAAAGCTTTTTCTTTCGCACTTATACTCACATTCAAAGCTCTTTCTTTCCTGCCTGCTGTCTCCGGCGGTCATATATTCACCGTTTGCGGTGAGCCGTTTACCGAGCCGTTCGGGCGCGCAGTATTTTGTAAGCTTTTTAACTATCCTTATTTCGGGTTCTGTATGCTTATATTCAAGCTCCGTTACATTTCTTACGGAATTGCCGATAAACAGTCTGTATTCGCCGCGCTCCATAACATACGCGCTCTCACATACCGCGCCGATATCGTCGTATGATGCCATATCCTCTGCCGCAAAATCAAGCATTACCGTTTCGCTCTCGCCCGGCATAAGCTCCTTCGTCTTTTTGAACGCGCATAGCTCTATTGCCGCCTTTGTCAGCTTCCCGCATGGCGCGGAATAATAAAGCTGCACGACCTCCTTACCGCTTCGTCTGCCCGTATTTGTTACGGCAGCAGATACATAGATCATGCCGCCGACCTCCTCCGCGGCTATATCCGAAATTTTAAAGCTTGTATAAGAAAGCCCGTAACCGAACGGATATACCACGCGCTCCTTTTTACCCGGTATAGTCTCAAAATATCTGTAGCCGACAAATATATCCTCGGTATATTTTACGTAGTCCTCACTTTCATGGAAGCCTTCCGAGGACGGATAATCGCCGAGGCTCCTTGCGCAGGTATCGACCAGCTTGCCGGAGGGATCTATATCGCCCGTCAGCACGTCCGCAGCAGCCGACGCGCCCTCCATGCCCCCCTGCCATATCATAAGCGCGGCTTGTATCTTATCGTTATCGGCAAACCAATCCGTATTTATCATCGCGCCCGCATTTATAAGCACAATGACCTTATTAAAGCTGTCCGTAACAGCCGATACCATTGCCTTTTCCCGATCACTCAGATAAAAATAAGTATCCGTGCCATCGTTTTTTCTGTCCCAGCCTTCACCGGAATATCTGTTTATTGTAATTACCGCCACATCTGTAAACTCACGCGCTTCTCTCAAAAGCTCCGCGGGTATATCCGCCTCATCAAACATTCCGCTTTTTTTGCCGCTGTGATATGAAGTCTCTACATAGCTCTTATAGTACAGCGACAGCTTATCAAACACCTGCACCTTGCCGGTAAGCTTCAAGCTCTCATAAATATCGCGCACATACCGGCAGTGCACATCGCCCGAGCCGCCGCCGCCTTTTACATAGTCTATCTGCGCCTTTCCGAACACGGCAAGCCTTGTACCATGCTTTAATGGAAGGATATTCCCGTTATTTTTAAGCAATACTATTCCTTCGCCCGCCGCGCGTTTTGACAGCTCTATGTGGCGTTTGCAGCCCGTTATTTTTAAATTGCTGTCCCCCCGCGGCAGACTTGGAATATTTTTTATTCTTGCCCACTTTTCCATAGCTGTAACCATTGATCCCTTTCTCAAAACCTTTGCCGTTTTATAAGCCTGCCTCGCATTTCATCCGGCTTAAAAGGTTTTAGCTTAAATTTTTCACTTCTTCCGACATCAAAAATCATATATCTTTTAATACCGCATATCATGCTGTAATTTCAATGCTTTGGAAACAGATATACTTATTAAGATAAACAGATATGAACAAAGCGAAGGCGGCTCCGCTGTATCCGTCGGCGAATACAGCTCGAACCGCCCCGTATGTTCAGTTGTTTTATTCGTTTGTTTCTACCTTTTTTATGTCTTCCGACTGATCGGTTGTAAGATCGAGCGTCGGGAACATCTTCGTATCGGGCAGAAGCATATTGAAGCCCTTTGTGCTGTCCCATTTCAGCTCTGCATTGTCGATATCAAGATCAAGAACATGTCCGCCGCTCTGCTTATCCTCGGAAACAAAGTGGAAATGCCAGCCGGCCGCATTCAGATCACGCATATATTCGGGGCAGTAAAGACCGACTACCGTTCCGCTTGCTCCTGCAAAATCAAACTCGCGCTGATCGGTAGAAAGCGCGTCCGCAAGAGTTTTATACGGCTCCTCCTGCTTCAGCTCGCTGCGCGCAAAAACGTTTTTAAACGTGCCGTCTATCCTTATCATATAAAAGTTGTTCTTGCCGAGTTCGTTTACTTTTTCGTTTAGGTATGACTTCAGATCGTCAACGCTTGATATGCCGCTTATTTCCTCCGTCACATCGGCATCAAAGAACGTAACATTTGAAAACGGTATTGTTTCCTCATCCGGCGCGATCTCAACGCTTCCGTCGCTTTTCGCTCTGTAGACGACCCCGTCCACCATAACAAGCTCGCCGTTTACGCCCTCAAACGTGCCTATACCGGTGTCACCCTTTTCTTTAAGCTCGCCAACGGTCACGCTGCCGTAATAATCGCCTAAAGTAAGTCCCTGCAAAAGCGATACCTGAAATATCGTCTCTCTGTCTGCCGTACCGGCAGCCGCATTCGCGCCCGTCTGCTGCGTGTCCTGTGTTGCCGTCTGCGTTCCGGCGCAGCCTGACAGCATAAGCGCCGCAGCCGCGCATAATAATAGTTTTTTCATGAAAAAAAATTCCTCCTTTAAGCTATCAATATTATACACTCATTATACACTCCTAAAATAACCTTGTCAAGTATATTCCGCTTTATTGATCGCCGGTATATGTGTGTTATCAATTCATGCATCAATTAGCTTCCCGATAATAAGACTCTTTATTGGTTTTGTTGCATGCAGCACTATAAAGGAGGCAGCTGCGGTACACATTAAAGCAATTACTATCCCTAAAAGCCTATTGTCAAACCGATCAATAATTGATGTGCTGTATCCTATAAACAAACAGTGTGTTAGGTAGACGGGATAAGAATAGCTGTCAATAAATCTTATTAATCTCGTATGTACCTGTAAATGTGAAAAAGCGCGATATAACCAATAAAACAGAACAAATCCGGATATTGTCTGAGTATATATAAAGAACAACTCCTGAAAAGCTCCCCATACGCCAATCAATTTAACGCCGTATCTCAAGAAACATGCTGCCACTACCAAAACTAATGATATGATCGTAAATACGCACATCACCCGTGTACACTCTTTTGAATTTATATCATATCGTCTGAACACTGAATATGGAAGATAAAACCTGAGCAGCACTCCGCAGCTTAATAGCGGCAGTTTTGTCACTGTACCTACGGCTGATGTTATCCCTTGTGTCAGGATAGTGAACACACCAATCAATCCCCAAAACATAAAAGTATTCATGCGACGGAAATCGATTTTCTGTATCAACGGAACGGTAATATAACAGAACAGGATGTATGTCAAAAACCAATACTGCATAAAAATCCAACCATCCGGCACAAACGCCTCAAAGCCTAATCCCGAAAAAATT
The DNA here is from genome assembly GCA_017404065.1 of Clostridia bacterium. Taxonomy (GTDB): domain Bacteria; phylum Bacillota; class Clostridia; order UBA1381; family UBA1381; genus Ornithomonoglobus. The sequence goes on along the minus strand of JAFRDB010000099.1, from coordinate 67,744 downwards.
GAATACAGAATATGCTTTCCGCTTACTCCCCATCTGATACCAAAAGCAACCAAGGCGACCATGACAGTGAACAATGATGGTATTATAAGCTCCAAATATCTGCGCGTAAACCACTTTATCATACGGTTCTTCTCTATGTTTCTGCTTGAATAGAGGAATGCAGAGATGACGAAAAACATCACCAAGCCCAAATTGCTCCAATCAGAAACCTTTTCAAACCACGGCGTGTTCGGATATAGGTGATATAATCTCTGAAATATATGTATCACCACAACCATCACGGTCGCAACTGCTCGTATATATGATACTCGATGATCCCTCGTGTTTGTCTGAATCGTTTCTATCCCCTTCATATCCCGCTCCGATCATGTCCGGCATTGAGCCGCTTTAGCAGCCACGGCTCACAATACCTGATCCAAAGCTTCTCGACCGTATTCTTTCTTATAAGCTCTATTAGCACGCATGCCGCAAAAACGATAAACACACTGATGATCATGCGATGGATCACGTGACTGCTGCTTAGATATTCACCGTTTTTCAGCCAAACAGTCCACAACAGCGGTCTTAAATATAAATTATCATGTATCAGATATACACCAAAGATACAAGCGGCAATGCCGTTGATAAGCTTATTCGACCTGATGCTTATACTGTTAAAAATTGAAAGCATCCCTACAGCAAAACACACGCTTAAAATCTCGCTATTGGAAAAAAAGTTTATCTCGATGCCTACAAACGGTATTATATTCTTTAAATTTATAAATTGTATTATCATCATCAACAGCAAGCTACCAGCTGCCAGCGTATATCCGGTGCTTCTTCTGTTTATTCTGCTGTCCGGATACAGACGCATATATGCACCGATAATATACAGCATCACAAACGCGCCTGTTGTCCTGACGCTCAAGCCGTACCCGATAAAGGTCGGCAACAAGCTCGGCAGCATGCTCCACGCTGTAAATAACAGGATCATAAGCCTTAAATGAATCTGTCTGTTCATAGCCTTTATAAGAATATTCAGAAACGGCATCAAAAGACAAAGCAACATGTAGCGGCTGAAAAACCAGTATTGATCGCTTATAACAGGAGTTATTGCTTTTAATGCCAAACCAAAATGCAGCTCTTTTGATAAAAGCGTGTATATGGCAAAAATCACCGCCGAATAAAACCATACCTGCGCGTACAACCGTAATACACGAGCCGGTTTAAAATCAGATGTCACGCTGAAATAGCCGAATATCAATATAAATATATTGACTGCCCATTCTCCCAGTTGAATAACCGATAAAAAATACACGCTAACTCCGCTCATTTCATTCCAATCAAATATACCATGCACAACATAATGATGAAATACGATGATCACCATCGCAATTATCCTAAGCAGCTCGATCGACGAATTTCTTTCCTTTGTAACCATAGTTTTCTCCTTCTATTCTTCCCATAGATCGTATGGAAAAGTTTTTAATAAATTCTCCTGTAACTCCGACAGCTCCGGCAAACGGCACGGCTCCACATCAAGCGCCTCCTCTACCGAATGTGCTATCGGAAACTCGCGCCTGCCGGTGCTGTAGTAATAGTCACGGTATTTAAACTCATTGCTCCCTTTACGTAAATACAGGACCGCCGAAACTTTATAGCTTTCAGCCAACATAACGCCATGCAATGACGAACTGATTATTTTTCTTGACTTTACTATTTCATCTATCACATGCTTATAATCAGTTGTTTTCATACTAATATTATGTATTCGTTCAGGCTGATCATCGTTAAAGTGTGGTATATATGAAACTTCATATTTTTTTTCAACTATATCCGTCTCATATATCATCGGCATCAATAATACCGGATCTCCGTAGATTTCAGGACATTTCTTTTTTGCCTTCAGCAGCTGCTGCCGCGTCAGAGGGCCGCGAACGCATCTTATATCAAGAGCCGCGAGCTTAATACGTTCAAGATAAGGCTTGTACGGATACAGTATACCGCTGCCCCATACAACAGCGTCCTGACAGCCGAAGCCAAGAATAGAACCAACCGCATATAAATGCTTTATTCCATCTGTCCCCCATTCAGTCTTCGGAGCAAAATGCTTGACAATAACTGTGCTCAGATAATCTCCAAGATTTTCAAACACACCATTTGTCCAATAATGCAAATTGACCTTGTTCGGTATCGTCTTCTGCTCCGGGGTGCCAAGAATCATTTCATCCCTGTGCTCATACAGCATTTTTGTCGCTGACATATCTTCGCTATAGTTCTTTCGCTTATTTATATACCCTTTTATTCTGTATTGTATTCCCAAATCATCAGCTCTCCTTCTTTGCCTTCAAAGCGTTATACAATCTTTCGATTATAACCGGATCAGTCTCTGCGCAAAATTTCCGGGCAAAAACAGCATCCAGGTTTATAACCTCATCGTAATCCTCATTTTTAAATACATAGGGCGTACCGCGAACCCAATCGGAATAATGGATATCCGATCTGATAACCTTTGATTTGAAATCGGAATTCATGGCAAGCGTCTGCATAAATATTTCATCTGCGCAGGATGAATGATAAAAATATTTCTTTATCATTTTTCGCTGCGATAATACATACATGGCAAAATTATGAGGTATGCTGAACCAATTTGACCCTTTATAAAACACACCGTCATAAGATTTCATGCGATCGATTTTTAAAAGCTTTTGAATCTTTAATATATAGGTGTTTAATTGTTCATACACCGCAGCTCGCGATCCGGCTCCTCTGCCTATTTTTTGCTGAAACAGATCATAATACCTTATCCTCTGCTCTATCGCTCCTTGTATGTTGGGGTCGTTTTCCGTAAAATGCAAATATATTTTATCAGGCTCTTCCGAAAAAAATCTGTTTATCTCAGCAGGCGTTTTTAACGGCATATCCACACCTGATAAAAGGTGATAATACTCATACTTCCGTTCAGACGCAGCTTCAAGCAGATCCAGTTCACATTTTATCTGGCTGTCACCGCCCCACTCAATATTTCTGCGTTTAATAAAATATACATTTGATGAGCTTATATCGCTTATGATAACATCCTTATCGAAATTTTTGGTTTTCTTATCAATATGTATATACATATCCGCAGCTTTATCATCGAGGATCTTTAATAATCTTTTTAGGATCTCAAACTCGCTGTGAGCGATAATGAGATACGCATGTTTTTTTACTTGCATGATCTAATCCCTTTCTGTTTCCTGTTCAGTATTATTGACCATATCAAATACCATATCTATCATCTTCTTGTCTTTTTCAGCTACAAACTTTCTCGCAAACAGACAGTTTGAATCGCAAAGCATTGTATGATCACTCTCAACAAAGGTATGAGGAGAAGCTCCTTCGTTTCTTTCCCAATCTATCAGTCGTATATCATTATATGGATATATATTTTTTGAAATGTGCATGATTATCAAATATGCGTGTTTCTTCATGTCCTGATGCGCTCCTCTTACTCAAATTATAACACCCAAGGCTTTGACTTTTTTTCTTTCATACAAATACAGCAGCACACACGATGTAACTAAGGATAGCAACACGACGATCGCAAAGCATTCCATATTGCTCACTGTGTAGCCGAAAAAATCACCTGATACTTTTCTGACATAAAAAAGGAATAGCATGTGTAACCCGTATATAAGCCCTGACATTTTTCTGAGATATATCCCACAAGTTTTATATTTCTTATCAACATTGATACTGCAAACCAAAACAAACAGTATCGCACTAACAGGCACGCTCGTTAAAAGAAATTCAAACTGCTGTATTCCCATGAACTCCCTTTTCCATATTGTTTCCATCAGCATTACAGATAACGCCAATATTGATATAATAACTTTTATTATCCCGCTTGTTTTGATCCTATGCTTACGGATGCCAATATAATACCCTACTGAAACAAACGGCAGTCCTACAAATAATCCGTTTCTCGTGTTGTCGAAGATTGCAAAATATATTCTTGTTAATTTCCCGATCAACGGAACAGACTGTATTGCATCCCTATGATCGGTTAATACTATTCCCATAATATATAACACCATAGCTATTACTATAACAGTCCTTATCGGTATTTTTAAGCATTTTATCATTATGTATAAGATAATCACACCCGAAATCAATGCTGTATAATACCAAAAATGAACCCAGCTCCCTAAAAGCAGGAAATTCCTTACAAAATCTATCACAGCAACAGCAACACCCTTCATACTCGTTAAGTTGTTCCTATAGCCATATATGATAATAGGTAAATATATAATTGTGAATCCGGTGTACATTGCCGCAATTCGTTTTATGTAAACTATGGTTTTTTCTCTGTTTTCGAACTTAGTGCTCAAAAAGTATCCCGATGCAAGAAAGAACATAGGCACAGCCAGTCTGCACAAATAATCTCTTAGCCAAAAGGACGCTTCCGGGGATAATTCCGATAATGCCGGAATGTGTATATAAATAACACATACTGCACATATAAATTTCACAAAATCGAGGAATATGTATTCCTGCTTCTCTACTCTTTCATTCATGTTATGCTCCGCAAATATTTAATCTTTAACTACTCATTATTTATGTGTTAAAATATATACGTCACCATCCGTATCCTGAGTATTGACCGTTGTTTTATAATCTGCATAATATGTATTTTTGAATACTGAAGGAACTTCTTTTTCTGCTGAAATGATCAATAATATCCTCTCATTTTTTGATTCATCAAACTGATCTGTCATCTTAAGGTTTTCAAACGGCAACATTACCGGATCAAACCTCTCTGTCCTATATACTGTTTTAGACGGACAATACAAAGCCATAATACAGCTAAACATTTGTTCGTTGTTTTCCATGCTTGTATATACGCAATCGAAGTCCCCCATCTGATCTATGAACTCCTCATTGATTTCATTATGAGTTATATTATATTCCGTATTCCACTGACTGATATAGTTAGGAACAAACCCTGATAACACGATCAAACCGAATCCGATGATCATTATTACATGATCTATTTTGTCAAGCGCCAATGCAACAAAAACAAATAACAAAGGTATCGCCGGTATAGCGTATCTCATAACAAAAACCGGTCTGATAAGGATCGATACGATCAAGCCTAACGCGATCGTGAGCATCGGCACCATGGCCGACATAAGTCCCAACAGAATATGCTCCCTCTTTTTATTGAATATGAAGCCGATGAACAGCCCAATATATGTGACGATAATTATATATTTCCATTGAGGGAAACCGTTAGCGCCAAAAAGCTGTGTAAAGTACACCTTTAATGAATATACTGTTATAGGTCCTATCCAATATTCGTTTTCAGCCTTGTCCGCTAATTGTGATATAAATGTACCAATCCACGGGCTAAACATAATGATCGAGACTATCACGCTGCATATCCACAGCCACATTATTTTCTTTTTTGTTATAAGTATGCTCAAAAACAGAAAGCCATAGTTTATTATTACCGTCACAAAAGCAAAATAATGTGTATATGCCGCACCTACTCCGGATAGTATTAACATGCACCAGTCTTTTTTATTGCTTGTGAACCAACATTTATATGCATACACTGCATTGATGAAAACAAACATTGCCGCGACCGAATACATACGAATTTCCACAGCGTATGAAAGCATATACGGATAAGTAAGAAAAACTATCATAAAAGCTATTGATGTTTTCTCATTTATCAGTTTTCTTAATTGATATCCGCCGAACATCAAAATCACAATGTATGGTACTATAGAATATATTTTCGCAGCAACTAATTTATTTGTGAATATTGATGTGATCAGCTTTAGCGAAAGATAATACAGCGGCGGGTGCACATCTGCTGCAGCAATTTTGCATATATCAGAATATGTTCTACTGATCATTCCGAACGAATATGCTTCGTCAAACCATATTGATTTGCTCCACATCAGTGACACCCATACAGCAACTCCGAAAAAACCGATCAAAGAATATATTATATAAAATTTTTTCTTGCAGTATTCAACTGTTTTTTCCATATTTTTTCTCCAAAGTATAATGCTTATCTGCCCGGTTTTATCATGCAATATATATTTGCGTATCCGTCATGTCCGCTGTAAAAGAACGCCTTGATAGTCCCTGATTTTGTTTCAGCCATCGCAAAATAGCCAAAATCCCTCGATGACGGTGCTTTATATAATCTTTCTTCTTCCGTATTAGAAAAGTCAGCGTTCCATAAATCATCCTCTGAAATAATCGTATGATTAATTGAGCCGCAGTAATCCTCCCTTGCGTATCTTGACCCATATAGCAGCTCAACTGTTTTATCTTCATTATGATACAATGCAGCTACAGGATTATAGCTTGCATCTATTCCCTCTAACTCAATTAATTCCGACCATGTTTTGCCGTTATCATCGCTCTTGACCATATATGTAGCTGATTCAGGCCTATATGGCATCTGTCCCAAAGCCCCTCGCATGATACAGATCAGTCTGTTGTTGCTCAGTCGAACAAAAGTACCTTCTAATGGATATTGATTTTTATTCAATTCTCCGCTTACAACACTCCAATCAGTACCATTATAGGACTCTACAATCTTTACTGTCTTGTTTTTTGTCCTAAGCAACCCGATCAGTTTATTATTGGGCATTAACGTCACACCGGTAATACTATCCCCTAACGCTATATTAACCTTATTTGAAACCCATGTTTTTCCTTGATCAATAGATTTATATAAATATAATGCTTCTTCATCCTTGTTTTTTATATAAACGCCATAGGATCCATCCGATAATTGTAGAGCAGTTTCCATTATATACCCATATTCTTTATCAAGTGCAACAGGTATCGCCACCGAAACATTATTATTCTCATATATCTTTCTGAAATATACCGCTGATTTACCGATATATGATAAATGATCAGAGCTTGCAGAATATACTAAATTAACTGTGTTGTCATTTTCATCGTACCAGCAATTTCCGTAAGGCCATGCTTCATAGTTATTGACCTTTTCTGTTGTACCCCACAGCGTAAATGGTTTGGTAAAATGAGATTTTTCATTAGAAGAATTTTTTTCGATATCAACATCAGAGCTCACCATAATTCGTTGTCTGATTGTATTTATATCATTTTCCGTTAATTCACTGCCATCCGATTTAACTACGGTAAAAGCGCAATCATTCTCTTCAAAAGAATAAGTATTCGAATCAATTTTTTTTATTTTATAAGCACCGTGCGAGTCCTTTGTCAGGATGTTTAATTTATACAAATGATAATTAACCTCAACAGAAATCCTCGAATTTCCAGTGTTAATAATGTCGGATGAATAACCCAAATCAGACTCCCGAAACAAACCATTTTCGTCATACGATCCCATCTTTAAGTTTCCTATATGGTGGATAGGAATATCACATTCAACATAAAACTCAGATTCGCTATTTATTTGACAACAATTGATTTGATCCATTGTTGCAGATGCTATTTTTTTTATTTCACCGGTAGGACGATATTCATAACATGCTAAATAATCCAGATCCCGGATCATATCAACAACTATTTCTGTATTAGTAACTTTTGCTGTTTTATGACTGTTAACAGCTATGATTTCCTTTTTACTGTTATAGCCGGTGATAATGTACTCAGAATTCTCTTTACAGTTAATTGGGATGACCAACTTATCATTTCGTAAGAATACACCATCCACAACAGTATTTGATGCTTTAACTGAGTTAAAAGCTATCGTACAACACACAGCAAATACGCTAATTGCCATACATGCATACAATTTATGCTTCAGTTGCACTATAACCACTCCTTAAATAACCTATCATGTAAAACAAAATTATGCACTGTATCTTTCTACCAGCCACTCTATAAAATCTCTCACAGCTCCGTTACCTCCGGTATATTTGCTGACAAAATCCGCTACCTTTATAACAGATTTTGACGCATCCGCCGGAGCACCTGAAACTCCGCATATCGACATTGCTTCAAGATCGATAATATCATCACCCATATAGGCAACATTCTCTAAACTATAATCCATCGACTCAACTATGTCACATATTTTTTTCTTTTTATCCCTTATACCTTGATACAAGTGCTTTATATTGAGTTCTTTACACCTGTTTTTTACTATTTCTGAACTGCGTCCGGTTATAACAACAGGCACAATATTATACTTTGGCAATATATCATGTATCCCGCAGCCATCTTTAATATCAAAAGCCTTAAATACCTCTCCGTCTGCTCCCATATATATTTTTCCGTCTGTTAATGTACCATCAACATCTAATACCAATATTTTTATCATAACATATTAGTCTCCTCAAATATATGCTCAAATCTAGATTCCGTAATAAATTTTATCGGCGTATTTCTATCTCTGCATCTCAAATAATCAATAAGCATATCTGATATCTCCTCATTTATGAACGCATAATTCTCTCCCACATCACTTAGCTCCATATCAGAAACAGCATAGTTTACTTTTTGTATATCATATCCATCAAATCCGGCAATGAAAATACCTGCCGGATCTACGATATCCAACAGACGCAACAACAGTATCATGGAGTTTTCCATGTTCTCCCATCCGCACTTTATCAGTCGCGCAAATGATATCATTACCTCTCTTTTATCCGCTATCTGTTTAATGTTAGATGTTATTATTCGTCTGCTTGAATCAAACTCTCTGTTTGTTTGGCATATATTGTATCTTTTCGCATTGCTGAAATATAAATAATCCACTTTTACAATGTCAGGAATATAATTCACAGCTACTACAACAGGTTTTTCTCTCCTATAGAATTCTTTTATATTTTCGGCCTGCACCACTGCATTTTTTCCCGGAGCAATTATAAGAATGTTCTTATTATGCAACTCATTCCATAGTTTTTCAACTGCAGATGCATCCGATATATCAGACTTCAAATAATCCAAATATGTCTGCTCAAGCAAATCATAATCATACCGTTTGCGTTTGCTTTCGCCGATCTTATTTAGTATAAACCTAATGTCCTTTGAGCGTATACTGTTTTTATTTCTTAAATAGTTTACATTGTTTATATGTGACCCATAACATCCTGCAATAAAATATGGTGTATTATATCCCCACGAGCAACGGGTTCTTATATTGTTCATATATGTATCTATTATATCCAAAAGCACATCCATATCGTAATTGTATCCCATTTTGGACACCAAATACTGAACTATTAATTCTGTTGGCGTGTTTCCGGCTCCTCTGCCCATTCCACACAGGGTCGAGTCTATTACAACATTCCTCTTACCGTATGACATTCTAACAAAATCCTGAGAAAGAGCGCTCGACATTTGCATATTATTATGTGAATGAAACCCTATCTTGCTTGTCTTTATCAGATTATGATCAACCAAACTAAATACTCTTGATAAATCATCACTATACATTGAACCGAAGGTATCTACTATCGAAAAACATTCAGGCTCAATTGTGTTTACATCCTCGATCAAATCAATCAATTCCGCATCACTATAACCTAAAATATCCACCGGCTGAACAAATACCATATAACCTTTCTGCTTAATAGTCTTGCAAAAATCAATAACATCAAACCTTTCATGCTTAAAAAAGCATGCTCTTACCGCATCAAAGGTTTTTCCTGTGTTATTATCAAGATTATCAATTGAGTAACGGCTATAATCTGCCAAGACTGTGAACAAGCTCCCTCTTTTATCCTGAGGCACATATTTTTCTGCATCCTTACCATTTAAATATACTGTTTTCCCTTCTCCGAATCCATCATCCTGCAAAAAGCCCATTTCGATAAAGTCCATTCGAGAGGTGACAAGCCCATTAATTATACCTCGTATAATATTATCTCCAAATTGTTTATCAATCAGGTACGCACCGTCACGTAATGTGCAATCCAGTATTTTAGTATGTTTCATTTCCATATCCCTTCTCCTCGGACAGTACTTTTATTATCTTTTCCAGATCCTTTGGAGTATCCACGGACAGCGAGTTGCTTTTAACCAAATCATAGTGAATTCTGATCCCGTGCTCTAAAAACCTTATTGAGCCGATATCTTCAATTCGCTCTATTTCTGTTTGCTCCGTAGATACATAAAATTCAAGTGCTTTTTTGTTAAACAACTCAACCCCAACATATTTTTTATATTTGAATTGTGTGGTTTTATGTGGATACGGCACAGGGCTTCGTGATGAATAGAGAGAATATCCGTCCTTCCCAACAACAATTTTAATATTGCCTGAATCTATAACCTCAACCGGATCTGTAAACTCACGAACCAAACCTCTAACAACAGGCTTATCTATTTCAACAAAATCCGGTATTATCTTTGGCATTATTTCCGATTCAAGAATAGGCTCATCTCCGTTTATAGTTACATAATAATCCGCTTCGACAGTGTTTGATACCTGATACACTCTATCAATCAAGCAGGAACAATCATCTGATGTCATTATTACCGAAGCGCCGAATGACTCGCATACAGTCTTTATTCTTTCATCATCAGTAGCTATATATATTTCATCAAATTCTTTAACCTTCTTTACATTCTGATACACCCACCAAATCATAGGATGTCCACATATATCCATTATTGGTTTTCCGGGCATTCTTGTTGATCCATATCTTGCCGGAATTACTGCTACCACTTTCATTTATTTGATCTCCTTTATCATTTTAAATAATTTGTCTATCACTTCTACTTTATTATCCCCGTCAAACTTTCTTGCAAACAGACACCCCGATTGCATAATCTCATCATAATCGTCAATATCCAATGTTAAGGGTGAATTTCCGCCGTCCCATTTTATAAGCCGCATATTACCGCCGCTGTACAGCCGATCCCGATATCCGCCTTCGTTTATCATCATCTGCACGAAATTCTCTTCCGGCAGGATGGTATATTTAAACAGTCGCCTGTATTTTCTATAGTATCTTTCAATGCAAAATGCGGCAAAATCACTTGTTATGCTGAACCAATTTGAACCCTTTTCCGGTTTCACGGAATACGCTTTGGTTCTGTGGATTTTGACCTTTTTTTGTGCGTTTACAATGGCCACTGATGCTCTCTCATATATATAATAGATCAACCTGTTTTTTTTACAATACTTCTCTGCTTGGAGAAGCGGATAATAATAGTCTAACCATTCCACTCTGGATATGGTATCGAAATCCACAAACTCATTTCCGTTCTTGCTTTCAAAGAAATCATATATATAGTCCATACTCTTTATAGGCAGATCCGCGCCTGAGATCAAATGAAAATAGCTGTAATTGTCCGATTTATACGCTAAATCAAGCAGTATCATCTCCGCCTCTAACAGCAGCGGACTGCCCCAGAATATCGCTACGCGTTTTTTTGAAAACGTTAACTTCGATTTTTTTACCATAGCCTTGTATTTATCAAAGTCAAAGTTTTTAACCTTTTTATTTACATGAACATATATATCATTTCTTTCGTCATCGAGCATTTGGATCAGCTTTTCGAAATTATAGAAATTGTTATGTATGATGATAAGATACGCATGTCTATTCATTTTGTTCACCTATGACAGCAGTATATTCTTTAAAGCTCATCAGCCGCTTATCCTTCTCGCTTATGATAAGCTTGTCCTCCCCGCCTATAAGCTCCATAGGCCAATCTATACCTATATCGGGATCATTATACATAATTCCGCTGTCTCCCTCGCCATAGAACACCTCTGCGCACTTATAGCTTACTACGGAATCGTCTATGACCAAATATCCGTGTCCGAAATACTTTGGCACAAGCAGGGTATCCATGTTCTCGCCCGTCAGGTGGAAACCTCGCCATTTTCCGTATGTAGGCGAATCGGGTCTCAAATCAACAATAACATCATATACATGACCGCTTATGCAGCGCACAAGCTTTGGCTGCTGCTTTACAAGCTGAAAGTGTGTTGCACGTATAACACCACGCTTAGAGATCGTATAGAACACCTCTTTCAAGTCATGTTCGATACCGTTTGACTTGAAAGTATCAATATTATAATCCTTGATAAATCCGCCTCTCTCATCAGTCGCGCAAAACGGCTTTATGAGATATGCGCCCTTCAGATCAAGCTCGTGAAATTCAAATTTCTGTATCATATTCTTATCCTTCTATTGTTTTTAGCCACTCCAATGTTTTTTTTGTTCCCTCTGCAAAGCTGATCTCCGCCTTAAAACCGCAGTCTGTCTCGGCAGCAGTACTGTCAAAAGTACCGAGCGGGATATTTGTTCCGGTAAACGGTATATCTCCGAATATCGGGCTCTGTTCCCGTGCGTTTGTATCCACCATTTCGATTATGAATTCCTTAAGCGGTCTTGCGTTCCCACTGCCTATCATATACTCACAGAACGGCTTCCCATTCTGTGCTATGAGATAAAATGCCCTTGCTACATCGGTTACATATACAAAATCATAATTCTGTGTTGCAGCCGTAAATTGTAACGGCTCCTTATTTATTATCTTTCTGAGGGTTGTATTCACAAATCTCGGCGAAAGCTCTCCTACTCCGTATGCATTGGTTATCATCGGCCAAACAAGATCTATCCCTATATCCGCCGCAACAGATTTGCACATACAATGAGCAATATGCTTACCCATACCATATATATATGCCATGCCCGGCTTGCCGCCTTGTGAATGCACTGCCGCTTCTACCTCATATTCCATTATACTTCCAGCGCACACAAAGCGTTTGCAGCCCAATTCCTTTGCCGCTTTCATACACTCTACGGCAGTTAATGCGTTCTGCATCTGCAAATTATAGTCCGTCCTTGCAGGGCCGGCGCTGCCTGCCCATGCAAAATGAATGAAAGTATCATATTCATCCGGCGGTATTACTGATTTGAGCTTTTCTATGTCCGATATATCACATTTCACATACCGAAGCCGATCACTGCTTCCTAACCTTTTGGGGATATCATTTATATCCACAGCAAGCACGTTTACGCCGTTATCAATAAAGAACTGCGTTGTGTAGCTGCCGACAAATCCATCTGCTCCGGTTATTATTACATTTTTCATTTCAGCTCTCCTTCGCTAATGAATTCATATATCTGCCTGTCCATGCATTCCCTAACATCACCGCCGGCTATCCGGCATTTTGACCATTCGACTGTTTTTTCTATCGCTTTTGTCAAATCCCAACGCGGTCTCCAATCAAAGGTTGCTTTGAGCTTTGAGCAGTCAAGCTTCAGGAAGTTTGCCTCATGAGGACCGCCGTCATGCCTGCTTTCCCAAGTCAAACCATCGCCCCAAAGCTTTACAAAGAGGTCAACAAGCGAACCAGTCCTAAAGCAATCGGCATCATCAGGTCCAACATTATAGCAGCCCGCAAAGCTGCTGTCCTCATATTGCTTCGCAGCTATCATCAAATATGCAAAAAGCGGTTCCAACACATGCTGATACGGTCTTGTTGAATATGGATTTCTCACTAATATGGGTTCTCCTTTTTCTGCGGCCCTTATACTGTCCGGAATTATTCTGTCCTTTGCAAAATCTCCGCCACCGATAACATTTCCCGCACGCGCCGTTGAAACAGGCACCTTCAGAGAACCATCGGCATTTGTGAAGAACGAGCTTTTATAGCTGTGTGTTACAAGCTCCGAGCATGATTTCGAATTTGAGTACGGATCATATCCGTCAAGCTCATCATTCTCACGGTACCCCCACGGCCATTCCCTATTGAGATATACCTTGTCCGTCGTTACGTTAAGAAAAGATCTTACACAGTCCGAGTTACGCACGCATTCAAGAATATTTACCGTACCCATTACATTGGTTTCGTATGTATATACCGGATCCTTGTAACTGTCACGCACGATCGGCTGCGCCGCCAGATGCAACACTATCTCCGGTTGCGCTTCATCAAAAGCCTTTTTAAGACTTGCACGATCTCGTATGTCTCCGATCACAGAGCTAATATCGTTTTCAATACCGGCAATATCAAACAGCGAGGGTTCTGTCGGTGGTTTCAATGCATAGCCTACTACTCTTGCACCTGCGTTTGAAAGGATCTTGCAAAGCCATGAGCCCTTAAACCCTGTATGTCCGGTAATAAATACTTTTTTATCCTTGTAAAAATTTATATCAAACATCGCTACCACACCTTCCACGGAGCATTGCCACTGTCCCAAAGCTCTTCCAGCTTCTGCTTTTCCCTAAGCGTGTCCATGCACTGCCAAAATCCGGTATGCAAATATGACATAAGCTCACCCTGTGATACGAGCGCATCCATAGGCTCCTTCTCAAATACCGTCCTGTCACCCTCTATATAATCAAAAAGCTTCGGCTCAAATACCATAAAACCGATATTTATAAGATCTCCGTCAAAATCGGATTTTTCCCTGAATGCCTTTACGGTGCCATCCTTTGCCAAGTCAAGCACACCCTTATTCTGTCCGAAATTATATACTGAAACAGTGCCTGTCTTGCCATGCTTTTTATGGTACTCCACAAGCTCTTTTATGTTTACATTTCCTACAGCGTCACCGTATGTTAACATAAATGTTTCATTGCCTATATAGTCCATTACACGCTTAACTCTGCCTCCGGTCTGAGTATTAAGCCCCGTATCAACAACGGTCACTTTCCACGGCTCGGTGTGCTTGTTGTGTACGATCATCTCATTGCCGCCGCCTGTATAATCAAAAGTAATATCGGAAGTGTGCAGAAAATAGTCTGCAAACCACTCCTTTATAACGTGCTGCTTGTAGCCTGCGCATATTATAAATTCGTTAAACCCGTAACGGGAATAGTTCTTCATTATATGCCAAAGTATGGGCATCCCACCTAACTCTATCATCGGCTTCGGTTTAAACACGCTCTCCTCGGATATGCGTGTTCCGTAACCGCCGGCTAAAATCACTGTTTTCATATTATCATATACTCCTTTTCATTTTCCCAAGCAACAATTGTATCGGCTCAAAATCGTTCATCGCGATCCATTTGTTTATAGGATATATATTTAGTTTAATAAGGAAATAATATAGCCTGTCATATTTATTAGGGGTCGGATCAAATATTTTGACCCTTGCATTGAACAATTCCAAAAAATCCTTTATATCCGCTTTACTGTTTGCCTTATAATGCAGATATAAGTTTTTATACCCCAATATTGCCTCAAATCTGTATCTGTGCTTTATGCTTTCAATACATTCATCGATATCCTTTAAATAAACCAACCTCTCATCCAATGCCTCAAGGCAATTAGTATGCATTCTTATATTAACATTACTCATTGTACTGTTCTCTCTGTGAACATAATAATACAGCTTAGCCGTTATTTCAGTAAATCTCTTTACCTTGCTCAACAGACGATGCTCAAAAAACTCGTCCTCGCGATACTTGTCCTCCGGGAACTCCACACCATACAACAGGTCTTTTTTAATAAGCTTACCCCAACATACCAGATGATGGATGCCCTTTCTTGAACAAAGCTCAATACATACCTCTTTCCCAGTCTTATGCTTTACTTCATAATCACCGATCACCTCCGAGGTGTCACGCTGCTCACCTTCATTCACATCCTCAAAGTCACACATAACAATATCTGTATCCTTTGAATTTGCAAGCATAAGCTCAAGCATACGGCTGTGCAAATAATCGTCGCTGTCGGCAAACATGACCCATTCGCCTTTTGCCTTTTTCATACCGAGGTTTCTTGCGCTGCCCTGCCCGCCGTTCGCTTTATCAATGACAGTTATACTGCTGTTCTCTTTTGCATATTGTCTGCAAATTTCCGCCGAACGGTCAGTCGAACCGTCATTAACGAGGATGAGCTCATAATCGTAGTATGTCTGATCCTGAACACTTTGTAAAAATCTATCAATATATCTTTCTACATTGTAAACCGGTACTATAATACTTATCATTATATTTTTTCCTTAACGATATCATCTAAATTAACTCTTTCAAACACTTCCAGCTTGCCGCCCCTGGTTGCATTATATATTTTTATACCGTGTGCATCAGCATATTTTTTAGCTGCAATAAAGGCATTTGTCGATTTATCGGTTGACGGAAGATATTGATTTTCGATGATCTCTTCTGAATTTCCAAAGTGGTTCTTTACATTGTTATGAACAATAGTTCCATCGGCTTTTACTTCTACCGCAAATGAGTGATCCATACCTAAAAGATATATTTCTTTAAAACCCATATATATCGCCAGTTGAATCATTGTATAAGAAATAGTATAACACTCGTATATTTTAGATGAAATATCATCAGAAAAATGCGGCAGTTCCGGATACATATCCGTTTTATCCACAAAATATCTGTATATATTGTTTCTATTGGGAATTTTTACATCATATAAATTGTATGGGAAAAAGAACCCTTTAGATTCTATTTTCAGTGATCTCTCTATAATAACAGGAATCAATTTATCATCTTGAGACGCATAGTATGTAGGTCTCCAATCCGTATCATCGAAAATATTGAATATGGTATTTGCAGCAAATGTTATTTCTCCATCCAGTTTATTTAAATCATTTACTGTCAAACTCGGTCCGTTGCCAATTATAAAGCATCTGCTTTCACTATGAATGTTATGCAGCTCCTTAATCATTTCGGGATACACGGTATGCTTATACGCATGTTCAGATAAATAGTAAGCTTTCATTTCACTTTTAAATCCCGCTATGCCGCTAACAATCGATACGGCAAAATTGTAAAAAGAATTATATGCTTTACTCATAATACTAACTACGCCTCCATGTCATATAACGAATGTTTTTATATTCGAATCCGGGAATGAATAACTTCCCCATGCATTATGATACCATTCAATATTATTTACCGAATTTAAAACATTTTCAACATTGATATTCAACGCATTACCCACTATATCCGCTCTTATATGACCGCCGAACATATTTATTTCTGAAATTATTATATCTATTCTGTATTTGCCCTGAACCAAACCGATCGTATTCAAATCTATACGGCTTTCATATAATTGACCTGCCTTTACATTCTCTATATGATCTGAAATATACATACCGACCGCAGAACCGTCTCTGAATTGAATAGGCATTCTAAAGCAAAGCTTAGACAGATCCTTGTTCGCTTTCCATCTTACTTTTATTTTCAGACGTTCATTTTCTTTAATGACCGCATGCCTTCTATCCAAAATTTCTACATCTATAATTTTCACAGAACCGGTATGTTCAAGCTCACTGTTATAGTCCTCATAATTGTTATATATACCTTTATCCGTCTCATTTCCGAGATACAATTCAATAGCTTCGTCCCGATCTCCGTCAAATTTCACTGTTCCGTGGTCAAGAACGACACATCGCTTACAAAGCTGCCTTATTGTGTTCATGTTATGGCTTACATACAGTATCGTTCTGCCTTCCTTTTGAGAAACATCCACCATTTTATTGATGCACTTCTCCTGGAATTTCATATCGCCAACGGCAAGGACCTCATCCATTATCATTATCTCGCTGTCAAGGTGTGCCGCAACGGAAAAGGCAAGCTTTACATACATTCCGCTTGAATACCGTTTTACCGGTGTATCGATAAACTTTTCACACTCCGAAAAATCTATGATCTCGTCAAGCTTTCTTGTAACCTCTGTCTTTGTCATACCTAAGATAGCTCCGTTAAGGTATATGTTTTCGCGTCCCGTAAGCTCGGGATGAAAACCCGTACCTACCTCAAGCATACTCGCAACTCTGCCGTCTAAATAAATTTTGCCCTTTGTAGGAGCGGTTACCTGCGAGAGCAGCTTTAAGGTCGTTGACTTGCCTGCGCCGTTTCCTCCTATAAGTCCGAGGGCCTCACCTTTTTCAACCTCAAAGCTTATGCCCTTTAATGCCCAGAACTTCTCGTTTTTAGTATATGCTTCCTGACCGATCATCATATTAGGATCTTCCTTATGCCGCATTCTTGCCCACATACTCTGAAGATCGCCTCTGAGCGTTCCGCCACCGATCGTTCCAAGCCTGTACATTTTATGTAAATCTTCAATTTTAACAGCCAAATTGCTCATTTTGCGTCCTCCATATGGTTCCCCTTCATTTTCCGAACCACATATCTTATCGGCTTTATATGATACAGAAACTCACATATCCCGGCTTTAACCGCATATTTTATACGCGGAGTATATCTTTTTGCCATAAAGACAATATAATCCTTTTTATCATAAACAGCTCCGCTGTTGTATTTATCAATATCGGATCTTGTTATAATGCTGTCATCTGCTGCAATAACAGACTTTCCTATAATAAATCTTTTGCAATTTTCATCTATATCAATTTTAAGTCTGCGTCTGAAATGCATATATGCATATTCATCACACTTCATATCTCCATCATATATATATCTCAGCAGCCTGCCGTTGTCCCAAACATATATTTGTCTTTTATAATTCTGAGGATATGTCTGTTCCGACAACGCGCATCCCGGCAGCAATATCTTCACCTCATCCGCCGTCACTGTTCTTAATCTTGTATACATTGACGATATATCAATAAAATCGATCCTTAAATATACCTTCATGCCTGCTGCTGCCATCTTTTCATTGATGCCTTTATTTTCATCAAAGTAAAACGAATTTGCACTGCTGTATACTGATTTATAGCTTGATGTGCTTTCAGCCTCTATCATAAATGCACGTTTGCAGCGATCATTATTCTTCATAATTGAAAGATGTCCGAGCGGGAATACTTTATCGTATTTATCAAGCATCTCATCAGTTATATACCTGCTAAGCTCTCCATACACAACATCTATATCACCATATCCCCAATGCGTGTAGCCTATAAGATCATCTTCAAATAAAAGCCCATACGCTACCTTATAATCGCAAAGCTTATACGCGCTCGGCAAGACTGCCCAACTGCCTATTTTTTCTTTAATAAGCCTTTCCAGATCACTTAGCTGCATTTTTTTTATCCTTACATTGCCCGGCAACTCAACTGACGGATCATCATCGGTAATTATCAGCCAATCATATCCGGAATTATACTTACAGCTCAGCAAAAACGCTTTGAAATAATCCGGCAGCTCCCCCATATAGCAGCTTATTATACATACCCTGTTCTTCATTACACCGTATCCATAAAAGTCTTTTCAACCCGATTAAATATTATAATGCCAACGAATAGCACTACACAAGTCATAATTATACTTATGAGCCAGAACTGATATTCCATCCTGCCGCATCCAAGAAATGAATACTTAAAGTTATTTATAACCGGCGCCATAGGATTAAGCATGATGAGCTTGTACATTTTATCGCTCATGGTCGATACGGGATAAACAATAGGTGTAATATACATCCAAAGCTGCACCCCGAAGCTTACCAGCACAGTCAGGTCTCTGTACTTTGTTGTCAATGATGATATTATTATACCGAAGCCTAATCCCAGCATAGCCATTTGCAGAATATACAGCGGCAAATACAGTATTGTAATGTTTGGATTCACAGAACCCACGCATACATAATATATTAAAAAGCCTATAAACATAGCAAACTGTATACCGAAGGTTATAAGCGCAAATATAACAGATGATATCGGCATTGTCAGCCTGGGGAAATAAACCTTGCCGAATATCGCCGCATTACTCACAAACGTGTTGGCAGTCGATGTAAGACAGGTTGAAAAATAAAGCCAAGCCGTATTACCCGCCATATAAAATATGAACTGCGGGACCCCGTCTGTCGATATATTTGCAATATTGCCGAATACGATCGTAAACAACACTGTCGTTATGAACGGCTGTATCAAAAACCAAAGCGGTCCGAGGACAGTCTGTTTGTACTGACTGGAAAAATTCCGCTTAACAAACATCATTATAAGATCTCTGTACCGCCACAACTCGTCCAGCTTCAGATCAAGCAGCCTGTTCTTCGGCTCTATTACCTTCATCCAAGTTTGTTCCATTTGTTTCGCTCCTTAACGATTCGATTTTTCATTCTTGACGCTTTTATTCTCATCAAAGTTAAAAGGTCTGTTATATCCTGTACCGAAACATTGTAGCCATTGTTTAACGCTATGCTGTTTTTTATTAAATACAGCTCGCTTTTAAGCTTATTGCTGTTATAGCTTTTATTCCTTGCGATCATAAGCTTAAAGCATTCAATAAGCTCACTATATTCCGATTCACTGTTTATCTCCCCGTTACAATATGCATCAAACACGCTGATATATTTTTCCGCCGCGCTGCCTATCAGCGCATTCAGACTATTCAGCCTTATCCGTCTGCAAACCGTCCTCTGTTTCTCATTATGTTTGTTCGAGACCTGAAGGCTATGTATCCTGTATCTCAATAACGGTTCGCTTATCACAAAAAGCTTATATTTTGCAGCGATCCTTGTCCAAAGCTCAAAATCCTCCGCTTTTTCATATTCAGGATCATATCTTAACCTGTTGTCGTCCAATACTGCCTTTCTTATCATTACAGTCGGATGCGCCAAAGCCGAGTTGAACAACAGCCCTATTTTTATCTTATCACAGTCGTATTCGAAGAACTTCCGCTCCTCGTGTCCGTCATCTGTGAATTCAATAATGTCACAGCCGCAAACGGCTATGTCCCTATCCCCGTCCATGATCGCGATCTGCTTTGCAAATCGATCCGGCAAAGATATATCATCAGCGTCCATTCTCGCTATGTACTCGCCGCGCGCCTCGTCAAGACCGCGGTTCAGCGACAACGCGACACCAAGATTAGTTTCATTCCTTATACAACGGATCCTGCTATCCTTATATATCTTTATTAACTCGCTCGTGCCGTCAGTCGAGCAGTCATCGATTATGATAAACTCATAATCTGTAAACGTCTGCGATAAAACACTGTCTATAGCTTCCTTTAAGTATTTCTCGCCGTTGTATACCGGCATTACAACACTTATTTTCATATCCGATATCCTATTCTATATGTCCGAAATGTTTTCTTAACAGGTAATACGCCTCAACCAGATCCGGGTTGATCCGGCAGATGTAATAAAACAGCCGCATCTTATCGTTTGGAATATGGTTATGATCCTGGTAATACTCTTTTAGCAGCCGTTTGATCTCGGCGCAGCCTTCTTTGCTGTTTCTTTTCCTCGCTGTGCAGTAATAATTCAGCAATCCCGAAAAGTACCGATCGTATTCTGTTTCTAATATATCGTCATATCCCAATGCTCGAAGCATCTTTATCCTTTCCTTGCCGACTGCAAAGAAATCCAGACGCTTCAGATTGAAATCCGAACGGATTATGCTGCCCTTTCTTGTAACATAGTAATACAGCTTATCCGGAATATATGCTATGCTGCCAACTTCACGCAGCTGTCTTGTGATAAGCTCCTCATCCTCATGCAGTATTCCTTCCTTGAATCTGAACCTGTCAAACATACCGCGCTTATACAGCTTTGTGCACGCCGAAGCCGCCTCGCCGCCGATCTCATATAGCTTTCTGTAAAAGGTCTTTGTATCCTTTATAACTTCCGCTTCTCCGGTGCCGTTAATATGCTTTGGCGTAAAGCTCTCGCTTGTTTCTATATATCCGTATTGGATGATATCCGCATCTGTTCTTTTTGCAATACTCAAAGCATATTCAGCCGCATTCAGCGCAAGATAGTCGTCACCATCAAGGAATAATACATATTCCCCCTCTGCGGCATCCAGTCCCGCGTTACGCGCGGAGGACAGCCCGCCGTTTTCTTTATGTATGACCTTTATACGGTTGTCCTTTTCGCCGTATCTATCACACATCTCACCGCTGCCGTCTGCTGAGCCGTCATCTACAAGTATTATCTCTATATCCTCATAGGTCTGCATCATCGCGCTATTTACGGAATCTGACATATATTCTTTTATATTATATATCGGGATTATAATACTTACCTTATCCAACGCTATCTCCCATGCTTTTTATTCAATATTATTGCTACCGCACACAAGGGCAAGACTCTGCGTTTGATGATCAACTTCAAACGCACATCATCTCTGTTTGTGATTTGTATCGCCTTCCTGATCTCCGGTGTGCTGCAAAGCTTTTTTATTTTTTTATACCTTTGCGAAAAACTGCCCCTTGCATCTTTATAAAACTCATTGTTAATTGCTGCAAGACTATGGGCTACTGTCTGGTTTTCATACGTGTCCTTATATTCTTTGCTGCCGTCCCATGCGGTATCCAACGCATCCATCACGCCCGTCCGCGCCTTCAGGATAACATCGAGCATATCCGGATAATACTTATTTACCGCGCTGCCCTTCCTCACAAATCGGTTATAATATGACTTTTTTATATATGCAAGCTTATTTGCATAGCCGAATGCAAGAATATTGAATATACGATCCTCCGCAAGCTTTATTCCGCTTGGAAACTCAACACGGCTTCCGATTATAAGCTCCCTTTTATATATGCATCTCCATGCAGCTCCCGCCATTTCCATAAGAAGCGACGGATATATCTCTGTCTTTTCCAAGACACACGATCCTGATAGCTGTGTTATCGTATCCGGCTCATCCGGCTTATCATCATACTTTGTTGTCGCGTCACACATAACTATGTCCGCACAATCTGACCTTGCCTTGTCATATAACTCCGAATACATACTCTCATCTATCCAATCATCAGAATCGACAAAGCCTATGTATTCGCCTTGCGCGGCTTGTATTCCGGTATTTCGAGCAATACTCACACCTTCGTTTTTTTTATGTATCACTCTCACGCGCTCATCTTTTTTTTCAAGGCTGTCGCATAGCTCCTTGCTTTCGTCTGTCGAGCCGTCATCAACTATTATTACTTCTATCTCGATAAGGCTTTGATCAAGGATGGAGCCGATGCATTTTTCAAGCAATTTTCCGGTGTTATAAACCGGCACTATAACGCTTACCTTAATACTATCCGCGCCGCTCACCTGTTCTCTCCTCCTCTTCCTCTAAATCAAGCTCCTTCTCTAATGCTCGCTGCATCTTCCAGCCTTCGTACATATTCCACATATCCACAAGATCCCAATTGTTTGGTGTAGCTGAAACCACACCCTTTAGCTGATTGATCCTGCCGAGCATCATGCCTAATATTACATACGGTGTTGTGATCATTGTGGTTGCCTGGAATATTGTATTCTCCATTGACTGCTCAAGGCATATAATATAGAACATGATCATGCATTTACGCACAAAATCATCATTCCAGTATGGAATGCCCTTGCAAAGTATTTTATAAAATACCATTACATAGAGAATATATCCTATTATTCCATAAGAGCTGAGACACGCTACAGCGCTGTTGTGATACCAGCCGCTGTTTATGAATCCTGAGCCTACAAACAATCTGATAGGGGTTTCTGCCATATCAATAAAGCTTTCTTCCCAAATCTCATCCCGTCCGTTAAAAACAGGCTTGCTGAACTGCCTTATACTCCAATCGTTTAACGACTCGAAAAACGTCAGCTTGGAAACTGTAACCACAGCTGTAGCAAAGATCAGCGGGATGATGACAATAATGAATATTGTGCTTCTTTTCTTTAACAGCCTGTCCAATTTTTCCCGCCTTTTAAGCAGCAGAACTGCTATGATCAGTGAAATCTCTGCGCCACGACTTGCAAGGCTGATCATCAGTATTAATTCGAATATTATTATCGCAAAAAACAGCCTGTCCTGCTTTTTATTACCTTTCTTATGCGTTATTATAAACACCATCAAAAGCTGCAGAGCCACAATAGCCAAAGTATTATTATTCCAACCGTCAAGCTTTGTTCCGAATTGCGCAATGGCAAGTATAACGGTAGCCAAGCCGCAGTATATCCAATGAATAAGGACCATATCCTCATCATTTATATACATTTTTGATACCATATATATGCATAGGTAAAACGACATATATTTGATACCGTCAATACCAAAGCCCGCAGCCCACGGAACGAGCCAGAAAAATGCAAAAAGCATAAAGCCATGGAGGAAATCCCTTTTTTTCAGCGCCTTTTGCGGGTTCATTTTTTTATACGATATTACAACTCCGACTATCAACAGGAAATAAAATGTCTTTACATTGCTTTGTATCAGATTTGCATAGCCTGACATATTTATAAGCGATAACGCACCCATTATGGCAAGCACTATAACTACCCACAACCGCCTTATCCGTCTTATGACACGGTTCAGCAGTGATAAAATAATACGCTGTATCACAAGCCGTATAAGCTTCAGATGCGGCTCTATGTATGATAAGCCCAATAATATTAATAATATTATTTGAATATATCTTTTCATCTCACCGCTCCAAATCTATTGTCAGTTTTTATTATATTTCCTCAAGTAATAACGCTTGCCTATAATGCCTGTAAAGCCTAATGCTTTTACAAGCAGCCTGTACTTACCGTTATAATCATGTTCCTTGTCATTTGACATACATTTAAAAGCATTGTACTTTATCATATATGAAAGCCTGTTCTTCCACGACTTAGTCAAATCTATCCGCTGTTTATTGTATATCTTATATCCGGTTGGATTTGCTATCAGGCATTTATATATATTGCTTGTCAATCCTTCATCCTGGTACTCACATATATTGATCGATTTATTTACAAGCAATGCCTTGTAATCAAACGACAAATCATCAAACAGCACGCTGTCTGTTAAAAATTTCTCGCCTTTGATTACAGGATAAGGATGTTCTCTTAAAACAGAAACCTTATATATCTGCGACCATTCACCGTGCAGACCGTATTTATCGGATAATTCAAAGGCATTTGAGTATTCTGTCCAATCAGGCAGTCTGTCACCTAATATATTGCCGTCAAGATCCTGTTTTAACATAAACATACCGGAAATTTTGTCGGCTTGAATATCCGGTATATACTTCTCTATGCTCTCTACAGCATCATCCGTCAGATAATCGTCCGAATCTATACAGCAGAACACATCACCCTTTGCGTTCAATACGCCGTTGTTATATGCCGCCGCTTTTCCGGCATTTTCTTGATATATATAGTTTATATCGATCTTGTTTTCTTCTATCCACTTAGCTATCTTTTCTCTTGTGTTATCAACAGAGCCATCATCCACTATAAGCCATTCAAAGCTTTTATCTGTCTGTCTCAATATACTTTCGTATAACCTATCAAGAAGGTGCGCCCTGTTATATGCGGGAGTAAATAGAGTAACCATCTTTAATCAACCTTTGCTAACTCATAACCTCATCCATCATCTTTTCAACAGCCTTGACTGTTTCGGAAGCCTTGAATCTTTCTCCGCGAATAGCTGCTTTTTGTGCATAGCTTTTTAACAGCTCTTTATCCGATAAAATATATTCTATGCCTTTTTGTAAAGAGTCTTCATTATTTTTTGTTATAATGCCGTATTCGTTATTTTCTCCAAGCATTTCGGTCATACCGGAGCAGCGTGTTGTAACTACCGGTACTCCAAGTATCAACGCCTCTGTTACAGCGGTGCTGAAGCCTTCGCTTCGTGATGAGCAAACAAACAAATCTGCCTTACTTACGTATTTCCATGGGTTATCCTTAAACCCTATCAAGAATGCCTTGTCACTAAGATCATTGCTTGCTATATATCTCTCAAGCATATTCCGCTGCGAACCCTCGCCTATTATATAAAGCTTAACGTTAAATCCTTTATAGATAAGATTTTTTAAAACCGACAGTAAGCGTTTATATGACTTTTGTTCTATCAGTCTGCCAACGGATATTATATTAATACATTCCGGATCAAAGTTTATATCTTCCGTCTTTTCCTCTGCACATTTTTTTATATGATCCGAATCAACCGTGTTATATTTTACGCATAATCCTTTAAGCTCACCAAGCTGATAAACAAACGAATCTTTTACTGTATTTGACACACATACGATCCTGTCAAATTTATCGTAGCAAGCCTTGCATTCCTTTTTACTTCTGTACGGATAAAATCTTGTTTTTTCATCCATTTCTATATGGACCCACGCAAGCTTTTTCGTATCCGTAAAAGGGCAGCCCGAAAGGATCCTCGTTGTATTTCCTTCAAGATATGAAACGACAAGGTCGTACCGTTCCCGCACAAAATGCTTATATAACCACTTGGGAGTAAACAGCTTAAAAAACATCACATTGCCGCGGAACACATTTTTAAAAATGTATTTATACTTAATATCATCATAGAGATATTTCCTGTTAACACCCTCGTCAAATATTGTCATTAGTGTTATATCATATTTATCCCTGTCAAGTCTGTTCACAAGGTTTACAAGCACCTTTTCCGCGCCGCCATGACCCAAAGTGTCTATGAAGAATAATACTTTTTTCATTATATCCTCCGATATGTACTAATTAAGCCGTCCTTTATGCATTCTCATATAAATTGAAGCCGGCAGCAATCCGACTATGAGCGGCTTTAAGGCATAAACCGCATTCCACAACGGCAGCTTTAAAAGCTTTATTGCTTTCAGCTTTACATAAGCTTCATTAACTCTATACCTGTATTTTCTGCGCTTTATAGCATTTCTGTCATCACGCATCGAATATAACGGCTCGGCTATGTTATACCCTTTGTAACCTTTTGAATACATCTTCACCCACAGATCGTAGTCCTCAACGCGCAGCAGCTTATTATCTACCGAATAGCCGCCCACGGCATCGTATGCCTCTTTTCTGACCATGCAAGGCGCATGGCAATGCGGCGTTCCCTTTATTATGTCTTTTTTTTGGGGATACTCTATTGAATTACTTCTTCCGAACACTCCGCATTCATCAAAGTATTCCATATCTGTGCTTACTATGGCATAATCGCTGTTATTTTCAAGGAAGCTTATTTCTTTTTCAAATCTTTTCGGGCTGCACAAATCATCGCCGTCCATCCTTGCTATGTATTCACCTTTTGCTGCTGAAAGGCAGTTGTTTAATGTTGTGTTCAAACCCATATTTTGGAGGTTTTTTAGTAAGACTATCTTATCCGGATATGCCTTTCGATACTGCTCTGCGACATCATATGTATCATCCGTTGAGCCGTCATCACACATGATCAGTTCCCAATTGGTATATGTTTGTTTTAAGATGCATTCTATTGCTTCAGGCAGTGTATCCGCACAGTTGTATATCCCCATGATCACAGATATAGCCGGTATACTCATCCCATAATCACCCCAACAGTTTCCTCTACTACCTTACGCTTATCAAATACGCTTGCCACATATTCATGCGACATTCTTCCCATTTCTTTTTTTTCTTCATACGGCAACTCTATGAATTGCTTCATTTTTTTATATAAGTCATCCGCGTCCTTTACATTGCACAGATATCCCGTCTTGCCGTCCTGCACTGCTTCAAGGCAGCCGTGGATATTGCTTGTGATGAGCGGTCTGCCCATTGCGCCGCATTCTAAGAGAGTGTTTGCCATCCCCTCATGGTAGCTCGGCAGGACAAAGCAATGTGATTTTTCTATAAACGGCTTAACATTTCTCTGATAGCCGTAATAGTTTATAACACCGCTTTCGTTGAGCTTGGTTACAATATCCTCATAATCATCCTCAAACGGTCCGACTATATCTATGGCTGCGTTTGCGTTCTCGGCTTTCAGCCGTTTTGCTGCATCAAACAGCTCGTCCACACCCTTTTCGCGCATAACACGTCCAATAAACAAAAATCTGATCGTATCATCCGCAGGATATTCTTTGAAGCTGTACTCCTCAACATTCACACCCGCGCCATGCAGGCAGTGTGTTCTCTCTTTTGGAACAATACCCTTGCTGATAATAACATCCCTGTTTCCCTCATTTTCAAAAAAAACGACCTTTGCTTTCTTGAATGCTGTTTTGTACATTCTTGTTACAAGCCTTGCTAGCATTCCGTTTCCTTGAAATGCTGTTCCTAAGCCTGTGATATTTGCATACAGCGGAATGCCCTTTATTCTACATACCAAGCCGCCATATATGTTCGGCTTTATCGTATATGTAATGACCTTATCAGGCTTTATCTTGTTTATGATTTTAAAGTAGTTACGTATAAGTTTTACATCAGTAAAGGGATTGATGCCGCGTCTGTCAAGATCCGTATCTATAAATTTACATCCCATAGTTTTGAGCGGTTCAACCTTTTCGCCGTATGGCAGCGAGATAAACACCTCGTGCCCCATATCCATAAATTTCTGGAGCAATTCTTTTCTGAAATTATACAATCCCAAATCAAAGTTTGTCAAAACTAAAATACGCACTTACCTTAACTCCCTCGCCGGAACACCTACATAAATCCCCGGCTTATCTATATTCTTCACGACCGCCGCACCTGCGCCGATCGTTACATTGCTTCCTATATTTAAATTATTTCTCACTACCGCACTGGCACCGATATGTGCGCTCTCACCCACCGTTACGGTGCCACAAAGAGTGGCATTGGGTGAAACATGTACATGATCAGCGATAACACAATCATGCTCTATCACCGCTGCGGTATTGATTATGCAGTGCTTTCCTATCCTTGCTGACGGGTTTATAACCGCGTTTGCCATAACGACAGAGCCTTCACCTATCGTTACATCATCCGCTATAACCGCTGTGGGATGGATAGCAGTATAATAATTTATGTCGTACTTTTCCGCGATCATTTTACGGGTTTTGTTGTTTCCGATCGCTATTACAAAATATGTATCCTTATACTTAGTACACTCACATACCCTGCCCATAACGCCGGGTTTGGACAAGTCATCATCAAGAAATCCAACGATATTATCACCGCATTTTTTTATAATATCCGCAATGACCTTCCCGTGACCGCTTGCGCCTATCACTATGACATCCTTGTTCATTTACTAACCAACTCTTTTTCGCTTCCCATAAACTCACCCATGGTCGCCTCACCCTCGGCGGAGATGCCTTCTTCCTTTACGAACGCCTTCCACACCGTCATTGCGATTATCTTAACATCGCCCCAAAGGGTAATGCTATCTACATATTTAACGTCCCAATCAAATTTTTCTTCCCAGCTTATCGCGTTTCTGCCGTTTATCTGTGCGAGTCCGGTAAGCCCGGGTCTGACCTCATGCCGCCGTCTCTGACGCTCGTTATATCTCGGCAGATACTGTACCAAGAGCGGCCTGGGGCCTACGATACTCATATCGCCCTTTAATATGCAAAATGCCTCCGGAAGCTCATCGAGGCTGGTTTTACGAAGTATTTTTCCGAACCTTGTGAGTCTCATCTCATCCGGCAAAAGCTCGCCGTTCTCGTCACGCGCATCCGTCATTGTGCGGAATTTATACATATTGAAAATTTTTTCATCCTTGCCTGGTCTTGGCTGCTTAAACAGGATCGGACTGCCGAGCTTTATCCGCACCAGAATCGCCACCAACGCGAACAGCCAGCAAAAAACGATTATCGCCAGCAGCGCAAGAGCAAAGTCCATCGGACGCTTTATGTATCTTCTGTACATCAGAACAGCCCCCGTATGATCTCTATGATCTTATCCTGCTGCTCCGGCGTCATCTTATTATCACTCGGCAGACATAAGCCGCGGCTGAATATATCCGCACCTATATCAAGCGGTCGTCCGTCCGCACCCCTCGCGCCACCGGCTATGTATGCGTTTGTCCTTGCTCTGCCGCTACCCTCTCTTGTTATGAACGCATTCATTCTGTATATCGGCTGCTGATGCATCGGCTTCCATATCGGTCTGGCCTCGGCATTATATTTAGCCAGCGTTTCAAGTATCTCGGTCGGACACGTTTTGCCCGGCTCCGTTATGTATAGCGCCTCCGTTTCGCCGCGCACCTGCCGGCACATTGCCGCTTCGTCTATTATCATGCAGCTGAGCCAGAAGTTCGGCTCGCTGTTTTTCGCATCATAAGGGTTCATCTTTACGGGCAAGCCCTCAAACCCCTTTTTGTACCGCTCATATATCGCCTTCTTCTGCGCTATATGCTCCTCAAGGTACGGGAACTGACCGCGCACCACTCCGGCAATAACGTTGCTCATGCGATAGTTATAGCCAAGCTCCTCATGCTGATACCACGGCGCATTCTCCCGCGCCTGTGTTGACCATTTTCTGACCTTGTCCGCATCGTCCCGGCAGTCCGTCAAAAGCATACCGCCTGCCGAGCCGGTTATTATCTTGTTGCCGTTAAAAGAGACAGCGTTATAGTCGCCCAAGCAGCCTGTCTGCTTTCCTTTATATGTCGCACCCAAAGACTCCGCCGCATCCTCTATTATCCTTGCGCCGTATTTATCGCATGTCGCCCTTATCTCGTCCATCTTACACGGCGTACCGTAGAGATGTGCCACGACCACAAGCTTTACATCCGGATACATCAGAAAAGCCTTTTCCAAGGCTTTCGGATCCATGTTCCATGTGTCGTATTCGGTATCGATAAACACAGGGACTCCGCCCTCATATACCACCGGATTTACGGTAGCATCAAAGGTCATATCCGAACAGAACACCTTGTCACCCGTTTTAACGCCCGCAAGCTTCACCGCCAAATGCAGTGCCGCCGTTCCGGCGGATAACGCAACTGCGTATTTGCAGCCGATCTTTTCACAGGCAAGCCGCTCGACCTCGTTTATGTTCGCACCTACCGTTGACATCCAGTTTGTATCGTATGCTTCCTTTACATATTCAATTTCGGGTCCGTGCATTGTCGGCGATGACAGCCAAATCTTTTCCTTAAATGCTTCCATTTATTTGTCCTTCCCCCAATAACAACCAAAGGTATCGACCCGCGCCGTATCTCTGTTTTTTTGATTAATTATATACATAATTATTTTATCATACTTTAATAAAAAAAGCAAGTATTTTTTTGGGGTTTGCAAGCTTTAAAGGATTGGTAGAATGTGTAAATTTGCAGTAAATTTCAGTTTGTCGGACTCCCTCAGTCACGCCTGTTGGCGCGACAGCTCCCTCAAGAGGGAGCCAAGAATTGTGGTACACCGATACTTGACCCCCTCTTGAGGGGGTCGGCGCGTCAGCGCCGGGGGGAGTAGGCGCGATAGCGCCGTGGGAAGTTGCCCCGATAAACCAAAATTTACAATTCCCTTTACAAATACATTGACAATTCACTCATTTTTTTGTATAATAAATATACCAGACATATCAGATAAGGAGATGCTGCGGCGGACAGGCGGCAAAGATCGCTGCCGCACCGGAGCAGCAAATTTTGCAATGGATAAGATAGGCAATACATTTTTCTTTGACTGGGAGGTTTCCCTGATCGTATGGCTGCAAGCGCATATAGGCAGCTTCGGAACGGCGCTTGCCTCATTCATCTCCGCCTTCGGAGAGGAGCTGATCTGCATTGTAGTGCTGGGCTTTTTGTATTGGTGCTATGACAAGCGCTTCGGACGTTTTGTCGGCATAAACGCATTGGCGGGACTTGTGCTGAACTCCATGATCAAGAACGTATTCATACGCCGCAGACCTTATTTTGACACTGCCGAGATCAAGTGTCTGAAGCCTGTGGACAAAAACGCAGATATTTATAACATAACCGCTCAGGAATTTTCATTTCCAAGCGGCCACTCCACCAACTCAATAACCGTTTACGGCTCGCTGGCAAAATACAAGAAAACCAAGGCGCTCACGGTGATCGGAACAGTGCTGCCGCTGCTTATAGGAGTATCCCGCTTCTGTCTGGGTGTACATTATCCTACGGATGTACTTGCCGGCTGGCTGCTTGGACTCATTGTAATCTTTGCGATGCCGTGGCTGCAAAGCAAAATCAGAAATCAGCGTATATTTAAAATCCTTATATTGATTGCCGCGCTGCCCGGATTTTTCTATTGCAGGAGCACCGACTATTACACAGGCTTCGGTCTGCTGCTCGGCTTCATTCTCGCTGACGAACTGGAGCAGAAATATGTCAAGTTTGAGAACACGCGCAGTCCGCTGCGCTGCGTTCTACGCGTAGCGGGTGGTATCGCGATATTTTTCATCCTGAACACGCTGCTGAAGCTGCCATTTACCGCGGAGTTCATGAACTCCGCCACAACAGCCGCATTCCTCACGCGTGCGCTGCGCTATATGATACTTATTTTCGTGCTCATCGGCGTATATCCGATGATATTCAGGTTTACGGGAAAATGGTTTAAAAACCCAAACAAATAATAAACGATCACATATATCGGGAGGTGACAGATATGACCTGACATATATTCGTCCGATCCGATCAGGGCGGACGGCACAAAAGAAGCAATTAAAAAAAAGAATTTAAAATGAGGTGTAAAATTATGACAATAGTATTTATTATTTTAGGAATTTTGATGATCATATCAGGCTTTGTATTCATGGTTTCCCCGCTGGTAACATTTTTAAATGTCGGATATTTCGTTGCGGTCATGGCGCTCGTATACGGTATTTCCGGTATTTTCAGAAGCATCGCGTATAAAAGATACGGACTGCTGTTCGCGTTTGATATACTAAGCGTTCTGTTTGGTGTTATCGTGCTTTGCTTCCCGCAGCTGATCCTTGTAATTGACGGCTTTAACCTTGTTTTGGCGGCTGTATGGTTCATACTTATGGGTATCGTTGCAATGATCTCGGCAATAAAGGTCACAAAGCCGACCGGCTCTTCTTTGTGGATCTTACAGCTGATTTTCGGCATACTCGGCATCATCATCGGTATATCGTCATTCTTTGAGCCGTTGGCTCTGGCAATTTCAATCGGTTTCTTGATCGGCATCTACTTCATCGAAGCGGGCGTTAATATGATAATCATAGGCTCCGTTGCCGAATAATACCGAAAAAGCTTTACGCATGGATAATTTGAACACTAACGCCTTATCTCCGACGATTATCTGCCTGGCCATAATAAGCATCGCGGTCTATGTGCTGTTTATTATCGCAGAATGGAGAATACTTGTAAAGGCGGGCGAAAAAGGCTGGAAATCGCTGATCCCCGTATATAATATCTATGTCTCACATCATATCGCCGGAATGAGCCATGTCTGGTTTGTTCTGGAGATATTCACATGGGTGATCGAAGCGATATTTAAAGCTGTGGACGCGATACCCACATGGGCGGTCATCGCATTCGGTATCCCGACCATAGTAATAACCGTATTATCCGAGCTGATACACGGCATCAGAATGTGCGATCGCTTTGGCAAGGGCACACTCTTCAAGGTCGGCATGATCCTCGTGCCAAACCTTTTCACCATGATCATCGGCTTTGATAAATCGGAATACCACGCTCCGGAGCATTAAAAAAAAGACACACAGCGACCGGCTTGAACCCCGGCAGCTGCGTGTCTTTTTATTTAACCTGTATTTACTTTGCCAAAAACTCGTTAATATCTTTTACAAGCTTATCGCAGTCGATACCGTGTACCATGCATGCCTCCTCTATCGATTCAGCCTGTGAAGCAGGGCAGCCTACGCAGTGCATTCCCGCCTGCATGAGTATCGGCGCTATATCAAGGTTTATTTGCAAAGCCTCACCTATAAGCGTATCCTTAGTTACCTGTGCCATCCATCTCACCCCCCTTCGGATCTATGTTCTCAAAACACTCCGCAAATTCCTCGCCTGTTATCGTTTCCTTTTTCAGAAGCAGCTCAGCAACGCGCTCAAGCTCCGCCCGATGCTCGCAAAGAAGCCTTTTCACCTCCGCATACTGCTCCTCTATGATGCGGTGTACCTCCTCGTCTATCTCCGCCGCAGTTCTCTCGCTGTACTGCTTCGAGTGCCCGTAATCGCGGCCTAAGAATACCTCGCTGCCGTTATCGTATGAGACTCTGCCGAGCCGGTCGCTCATGCCGTATTTTACGACCATATCGCGCGCGATCGCGGTAACATTCTCTATGTCGTTCGACGCGCCCGTGCTTATATCGTCAAGCATGATCTCCTCCGCGGCGCGTCCGCCGAGACCTATCGTCATACGGTTTAAAATATCCCTGCGCGAGAGGTACATACGGTTGTCGCTCTCAGGCTGATACATCGTAAATCCGCCCGCTCTGCCGCGCGGGATTATAGATACCGTCGTTACGGACTGTGTCGCGTCCACGAGGTGCGCCGCTATCGCGTGGCCTGCCTCATGGTACGCGGTAAGCCGCTTCTCCTCATCAGAGAGCACCTTTGACTTCTTCTCCGCGCCCATCATCACCTTGAGGTTTGCGTCGTCTATATCCTCTGTCGTTATATCCTTGTGCCCGCGCTTTGCCGCGAGTATCGCAGCCTCGTTAAGAAGATTTGCAAGGTCAGCGCCGCTGTAGCCGGTAGTCTTTTTCGCAATGCTTTCAAGATCGACCTCCGCTGCAAGCGGCTTTTTCGCCGAGTGTACCCTCAGTATCTCCTCTCGCCCCTTGACATCCGGATAATCGACAACTATCTGCCTGTCAAACCGCCCCGGACGCAACAATGCCTTGTCAAGTATATCAGGACGATTGGTCGCCGCGATTATAATAACGCCGTCGTTTTCCGTAAATCCGTCCATCTCAACAAGAAGCTGGTTCAGCGTCTGCTCTCTCTCGTCATGGCCGCCGCCCATGCCCGCGCCGCGCTTTCTGCCCACCGCGTCTATCTCGTCAATAAACACTATACACGGCTTTGCCTTCTTTGCGCGCTCGAACATATCTCTTACCCTTGACGCGCCCACGCCGACATAAAGCTCAACAAAGTCCGAGCCGCTTATCGAGAAGAACGGCACGCCCGCCTCGCCCGCAACAGCCTTTGCAAGCAGAGTTTTACCGTTGCCCGGCGAACCGACAAGAAGTATTCCGCGCGGTATCTTTGCGCCCAAGCGCGTATATTTTAACGGATCGCGCAGAAAATCCACGATCTCCTCCAGCTCCGCCTTTTCCTCCTTCGCGCCGGCAACATCGGCAAAGGTCACATCACCGCGCTCGCTCATCAGCTTTGCCCGGCTCCTTGCAAAACCGCCGCCGTTCTGCTGGCGGAACATCATTATAAACAGCAGGATTATAAGCCCGACCGAAACAATAAGGTCAAGCGAACCGGTAAGCGAAAACCGCGGCTGCTTTATGTCGATCTTTAACATTCCGCGCTCCACCTGTTCGTTTATATAATCTCCCGCGTTTTCAAAAAAAATCTCACGTGACGGTATCTTTGCCCTGACCCACTCGCCGCCGATCCTGCCCTCAACGTGATCATCCGAGAGGACAATGTCATTGACCTCCTCAAGGGCTATCTCATGTATGAACTCGGAATAGAGTATATCCCGCGCCGCCTCCGCGCTGTTGCGGACATAGAACGAATACATGAAATACGCCGCCAGAAGCAGTATAATCCAGATCCCGAAGCTACGTCTCCATCTTTCCAAATCTAAATCCTCTCCTTTTACGTACTATGGCAATGTTGTCAAGCTGACATACGTTAACGGTAACTCGTCAGACACCGCGAGCGGTGTCTGACGAGACTTTTTCGCTTAACTTCACAACATTACGTACTATGGGGTATTGTAACACATACTTTTTAAAATTTCAAGCCTTAACAAATATTTTTATCCGATTTTTAAAATGAGTGAGACACACTTCCCCAAGCCCTTGCGATACATTAACCGACCGCACACAGCAAAGCGCAGAGCGCAGCAAACCAGCGCATCCCATTGCTAAAAGCAGAGTGTAGCAGGGGGTTAGGGGGACGGCAGTCCCCCTAAAAATGTAAATATTTTTATTCCCTTTTTTTCAAATCTGAACCTCTCATCGCGCCTGTGCCCCATCACCCACGCTATCTCGCCGTTTATCGTGACAATGCCGATGCGGTCACGCATATCGCGCGGCACCTTCTCGTCTATCAAAAAAGACTTCAGCCTCTTTGTCCCGTCCATCCCCCACGGTCGGAACCTGTCACCGACGCGGCGCGAGCGCACGCGTATGTCCGCATCCGGCGCCGCGCCGAAGTATTCCGCGCCGTCGCGCGACATACCGTCGCATTCCTCTGCAAGCACGGTAACACCAAGCTCCGGTATATACAGCTTTTCCCCAAGCCTAAGCTTATATTCAAATTCCGTCTTTTCCGGCACGCCCTCTTTTATCCTTATCATACCGTATTCCATAACGGCATACGCGCCGCGCACGATATCGACCCGCGCGCCTGTGCGTCCTCCTTTGGCAAGGGCAAGCACCGATTCCGCCGCGGTCTGCGGCACATCCGCAATTTCCGTGACCTCCCCTATCATGCGCCGCGCTACACGCAGAGCAAGCGCGGTATGAAGCTCCGCAAGCTTTGCCGCGTCCGCCGCGCCGTCCTTTACAGTATCGGTATACGCAGCCTCCGCCGCGCTGTTTAAAAAATCCTCATCGCGGGCGATCAGCCTTGCGTTTGACGTTATAGTGTCCACGACCGACGGATTGAATTCCTTCTCCATAAGCGGGATAAGAACATTGCGCACCCTGTTGCGCGTATAGACGGTTTCAAGATTTGTCGCGTCCGTAACATACCTTATGCCGTTACCCGCGCAATATCCTTCGATCTCCGCGCGCGACACATCAAGCATAGGACGGATTATCCGTCCGCGGGTATACGGTATGCCGCAAAGTCCGGATATACCGCTGCCGCGCATGAGGTTCATAAGTATCGTTTCCGCATTATCGTTTTTATGATGCGCAGTCGCGACACGTTCTATGCCGTGCTCCTGCGCAAGCCTGTCAAAGAAATCGTATCTCACGGAGCGTCCGGCAAGCTCCTCGCTCACGCCGCGCCGCGCCGCCTCCGCGCGCACATCGGCACGCAGCGAAAAGAAAGGTATTCCGAGGCTTTCGGCAAACCCGCGTGAAAATTCCTCGTCCGCGTCCGCCGCAACGCCGCGCAGCCCGTGATTCACATGGGCTGCATACACCGCAAACCCGTATTTATCGGAAAGAGCGTACAGGATATGAGCAAGCGCTGCGCTGTCCGCGCCGCCGGAAAGCCCGACAAGCACCGACCGCATCGGCAGCATCCCATGCGAAAGCATAGTACGTTCGATAGTCCTTAACATATAATCCTCCTGATCCCTGATCCCTGATCCCTGATTCCTGATTCCTGATTCCTGATTCCTGATTCCTGATTGATTATACCACATTCGATCTCTAAATGCAACGTTCAATTAAAACGAAATTGTTAAGACAACCTCAAAAAAATGTTAAGCTCGCCAAAAAAGCTTGTTTTTGACGCAAAATTATGTTATAATAAGCAATGTATAACCAAAAGAAGCATATTTTAAAGAGGAAAAAAACTATGAACAGCGCATATATATATCTCCAGATCTACAGAATGTTTGACCGGTACACGCCGCTGCCCACCGACTGCGGAACATACTGCGGCGCGGTATGCTGCAAGGGAGATGAGGAATCGGGTATGTACCTTTTCCCGGGCGAGAAGGCGGTCTATGATCTTATAAAGCCGGAGGGAATGACGATCACCGGCTCCGGATTCGAATACGAATACGGCGGCAAGCTCCGCCGCACGCCCATACTTATCTGCAAAGGGAGCTGCGACAGGGCGTTCCGCCCGCTCGCGTGCCGTATATTCCCGCTCACGCCCGTACTGGATAAGGACGACAGAATAAAGATAATAACCGACCCGCGCGCAAAACGGCTGTGTCCGCTAACAGATGCGCTCGCCCCGGACGAATACGAGCCAGACTTTATACGGGCTGTGCAGCGTGCGTTTGATCTGCTCAGGCATAACAAGCAGGTTCTTGCGTTCCTGTGCGAATACACGGATTATATAAACGATTTCAACAAATTCTTCGGTTGAACAGCGACAGCGCGACCGAAGCGCCAATAAAACGGAGTGATAGAATGGGATTTATAAAGCAGCTCGGTCTGTATGACGGCGATGGTGGCGATAATGAAAAAAACACAGACACCACCCCAAAGCCAAACGTGCCCGAAGCGCCAAAGGCACCGGGCGTAACGCGTGACGAATTTACCGCCGCCGCAATACGCAATCTTGCGGCTGCAAGCGAAGCGGCTCATACAGAGGAGCATGAGGATGATGATTTCGGCGCCGCCCCCGAAACCGTGACACCGGAAGAGGGCGGAAGTCAGGATGCTCCCTCCAAGGACGCAGAGGAGACGCAAAAGGAAGTGACAAAAACGGCAAAAGCAACGAACGGCGCGAGAACGTACAAAAAGCCGACAAACAGAAAAAACAACACGAAAGCCGAAAAAAGGCAAATAAAAATAAAAATGAAAAGTGGCGCGAAAACTAGCAAAAAAACAAGCTCCAAGCAAAGCGCCAGCTTTGCAAAGCGGCATCCGCTCGCGGCACGCCGCATCTCACTCGCGCTCGGCATTATAATATTTCTCCTTCTCTGTGTTTATATTTACGGATGCATGACCGCGCCAACGGACAGAATGGGGCGCAACCTCTATATCGAAAATGTGAACGTGAGCGGAATGACATACGACGAGGCGCTTGCCGCGGTACAGAGTGAGGAGCTGCTCGGCGGCAGAAACCTTACCGTAACCTGCGCCGGACAGCAATACGAGATAAACGGCGTTGACATCGGACTAACGCCGCGTATTGAAGATACAGTTGATAAGGCGATGCGCTACGGCAAAACAGACAATATGTTTATAAACGGACTTGCCGAGACTCTGCAGATCTTTCATCGCCACACCGTTGCGCCGAGCGCGAACGTGAACGAGGAAGTCCTGTGCGGAAAGCTTGCCGAATTCGGAAAACAGATATACGGCGAGCTCGTAGAGCATTCCTTGGAGATCGGTGACGGAGCGGTGATATGCACACCCGGCTATACCGGCTTTGACAACAACACCGACAAAGCCTTTGAAGAGGTCACAAACGCCATCAACGGCAACGGCAGCACATGGCTTTCGGCTCTACCTGTAACACTCTCGTCCTGCGCACCGCATAGTCTTACCGTGGACGACGTCGACAACTTCGTGTACAGCGAGCCGCAAAACGCATACTACGCTATTGAAAACGGGACGGTCGTAGTCATGCCGGAGGTACCGGGGCGCTATATCGACCGAGACCTTGCCTCAGAGCTTGCGGCACAGGTCGTAGAGGGCGGCGAACAGGTTGTAATACCGTTCAGCTACTCACCCGCGGAGATAACCGCGGAAACACTGCAGGCAAAGCTTTTTAACGCGACGATCGGCTCATACTCGACAAGCTACGGCACATCGACTTCAAACCGCTGCGCGAACATCGCGAACGCTGCAAGCCGCATAAACGGCGTAGTACTTCTGCCCGGTGATGTGTTCTCGTTCAATGCTGCGGTCGGTCCGCGCTCGGCCGCAAACGGATTTCTGACAGCGAAAGAGTACGTTGACGGCGAGACCGTTGACGGTATCGGCGGCGGCACCTGTCAGGTCAGCTCCACGCTTTATAACGCGTGCATATATTCCGATCTCTCGATCATATCAAGAACAAGCCACATGTTTCCGGTCGGCTACTGTCCGCTCGGGCAGGACGCAACGGTCGCATACGGCAGCGTTGACTATAAATTCGTGAACAGCATGGACTACCCGATAAAGATCTCCGCGGTAACAAGCGGATATAAGATCACTGTCAGCATTATCGGCACACAGCGCGACGATCCGCGCACGGTAAAGGTCATAAACACCGTCGCAAAGGATGGCGAGAACACACGCGTGACCTCTGTGCGAGAGGTCTACGGCAGCTCCGGCGACCTTATAAGCAAGGACACCTTGCCCGGCAGTTACTATAAGCCGCACAATTAAGAAAGGGAAACACAATGCAAAATAACATATTCACACCGGGCGGCGATATAAAGATCGCCGCCTGTGTTCATAGAATAAAAAGAGCCGGCGCGGTAACGCTTATCACGCTGCGCGCCGGCGGCAGGCTTATACAGGCGGCGCATACCGATGCGGACTGCGCTGCGCCCCGCGCCGCGCTGAAGCCGGGCGCGTACATATCGCTTACCGGCACTGTACGCCATGAGCCACGCGCTCCGCGCGGGATAGAGATCACGCTAAAGGACTTCACCGTGCTTGCCGCGCCGTGTTCTGACGATGATACCGCGCCGCTGCATCCGATACTGATGCTGCGCGCCGCTGCGGCAGACGCGTTCCGCGCCACGCTTGCCAAGGACGGTTTTTTTGAGATGCACTCCCCCGCTGTGCGACGGACAGAGGACGGAGATACCGGTCTGTTCCGCCTGAGCTGGTTCGGCGCGGATGCGGTGCTCACGGGCGATCCTCGCCGCTATCTCATAGACGGCGCAGCCGCGCTCGACCGTGTTTTGGAGATCTCGCAGGCATTTTCCGCCGCGAGACATAACAGTCCGCGCCATCTTGCCGAATACACGCGCCTTGATTTTGAAATGAACTATATAAACGGCATCGCCGATGTTATGGCTGTGAGCGAAAATGCGATAAACGCGATAATTACGCGCCTTTCCGAAGACTGCGCAGAGGAGCTTGCCGCGCTTGACGCTGCTTTGCCGGAGGCGGGAGCGATACCCGTCATCACCTTTACGGAAGCCATGGCTGTTCTCGGCAAGAGCGGCGATCAGCCGGATCTTGACCCAACCGATGAGGCAAGGCTTTCAAGCTACGCCCAAAAATCGCTCGGCAGTGAGCTTTTGTTCGTCACGCGCTTGCCGTCGGAAAAGCGTCCGCAACGCGAGGCGGCAGCGTCAGAAGCAGGGCTTAGCGAAGGGTTCATTCTTCTTTGCCGCGGCATGGAGGTCGCGTCAGGCGGCGAGCACAGCTCGCCCTCAATGCCGCGACACGGCGGCTGCGGTATAGGATTGGAACGGCTGCTGATGAAGCTTTTGCAGCTTCCCGATATCCGCGACGCCGCCCCCTTCCCCCGCGATATGCATAATATCTGAATTTCAGCTTGAATCAGCAGCTTAGGTGGAGAGATGTTAGCGGCGCTGTAGTGGTAAACTAAAATTGGACACAGAGGGGGGGGTTAGGCGAACAACACCATAAGTGTTGTAGCTGCGCTGCTTAACAACAGCAGCGTAGCTTGTGGCGGCAGCCCCCTAAGCTAATAATTAAAGCTGAAATCTATATCAATAAAAAAGAGCCTCCTGATTCTCAAAAGAATGTCCAGAAGCCCATGAAGCCGAGCGCGAAGCTGAACAGCAGAAGCTGCACAGCAACCAGCACCACGGCTGATATTACAAAATTCGTATGCTGCGTTTTATGCCGCTTTATTATCATTGCCATTGCCGCGCCAACCGCGCCGCCTGCCCACATATATTTGAACAGCACCCGCTCCGGTATGCGCTCGGTATTCCGTATCGCATAATGCTTGTCCTCAGCAAAGAGAACATACGCCTTTATATTAAAATACAGAAAATATGCCACGAGCGCAAGAAAAAGAATAAGGTTCGCGCGGTTATTGCTGAACAGTCTCAGCACCGTCGGCGGCGCCGGCAGCGGCACTGTTTTTAGC
The DNA here is from genome assembly GCA_017404065.1 of Clostridia bacterium. Classification (GTDB taxonomy): domain Bacteria; phylum Bacillota; class Clostridia; order UBA1381; family UBA1381; genus Ornithomonoglobus. Next base: position 26,474 of record JAFRDB010000099.1, on the reverse strand, counting down.
CATTCATAAAAGGCGCGCACCGTCTTAGCGGCAGTGGCAAGTATCGCCTCGAACAGCTCGCGCAGGCTTGCCTTGAACTCCAGAACCGCCGTACTGTTTTCAAATCCGTTCATACATATCCCCCATCATTCTCCCGCAGAGAGCTTCTCCGCCTGGTCGTTCGTTATCAACGCGTTTATGACCTCGTCCAGCTCGCCGTCAAGGAAGCGGTCGAGCTTATAGAGCGTAAGACCTATGCGGTGATCCGTTATGCGGCTCTGCGGGAAGTTATAGGTACGTATCCTCTCGCTTCTGTCCCCCGAGCCGACCTGCGACTTCCTCGCGTCCGCTATCTCGCGCCTTCGCTCCGCCTCCATCGCGTCATATATGCGCGAACGCAGGATCTTCATCGCCTTTTCCTTGTTTTGCAGCTGTGACTTCTCATCCTGACAGGATACGACAATACCCGTCGGCAAATGCGTTATGCGCACCGCCGAGTCCGTGGTGTTTACGCACTGTCCGCCCGGTCCGCCGGCGCGGAACACATCGATCCTCAGATCGTTTCTGTTTATATCGACCTCGATATCCTCTACCTCCGGCAGCACCGCAACAGTAACCGCGGAGGTATGTATCCTTCCCCCGCTCTCCGTTTCGGGCACTCGCTGAACGCGATGCACGCCGCTCTCATATTTGAGCCGTGAATACGCGCCCTTCCCCTCTATGGCAAAGGAAATCTCCTTGTATCCGCCAAGCTCAGTGGGATTTGAGCTGAGCACTTCTATCTTCCAGTGCATCTTTTCCGCATACATACTGTACATACGCATAAGATCAGCGGCAAACAATGCCGCCTCCTCGCCGCCGGTTCCGCCGCGTATCTCCATAATAACGTTTTTTTCGTCATTCGGGTCCTTCGGCAGAAGCAGAACGCGAAGACTTGTGCGGCACTTTTCCGCCGCCTTCTGCGCCTCATCTATCTCCTCTCGCAGCATCGCGATAAGCTCCTTATCGGTCTCACCCGCGATCAGAGCGTTATCGTCCTCTATCGTTTCCAAATAGCCCTTATAGCTCCTGTATTCGTTTATTATCGGCTCCAGCTCGCTATGCTCCTTGCAATAGCCGCGCCACGCGTCTATATCCGCAATGACCGCCGGATCGCTTATCTTTTCCGATATCTGCACAAACCGCGCCTCCAGCGCCGCCAACTTATCAAGCATTATGTTTCCTCCTATCGGAACAGTAAATTTCAGTTTAAATTAGTAGCTTAGGGGGCTACCGCCCCCTAAAACCCCCGTTACACCAATAGCTAAGCAGGGGGCGCGGGGTGAGCGACACGCTTGCATGTCGTAGGCGTGTTCGCAAGCGAACAAACGCCGTAGTTGGGGACGGCAGTCCCCCGGCAAACTAACTTTATCCACTGACATTTCTAACATTTTATACCTCTGCCGCGCGTTTGTCAAGAAATTTAATCTATTATTGATATAATTTCGCTATATTGCCCTTATATTTTGCTCTATATCCATATTATTTTTCACAATTCACAAAAAATTCATCATTTTTATATAGACAACTCAAATTTTTTATGCTATAATGTTATGGTGTGGTATTAGGGCGTACTATACCCTTTTCACACACCGCGCACACAATATGCTGTGTTCGTAAAACTTGGGAGTAAATATATTCCGCCGGTTTACGGCGGTTCAATTAAGGAAAGGGCTGAATTAAGTTGTCTGATAGCATTAGACTTAAAAAAGCACGGCTGTTTATAATAGCCGCTGCCATTGCGGCAGGCTTTACCACTGCTGCCGGCACGGCCTCGGCCGCGGAATCCGTATCCGAACGCGATATGGTTTTGCAGGCGGTCGCTCTTTATGAAAAGCTCAGCGGCGAGGAGATAGCTGTTCCTGAGCAGATAGCGGAGCTGAGCGATAATCCGGAGCTTTGCAAGGCTGTTGTTCTCGGCTTTATAAATACCGATGATCTTGACACGCTATCCGAGTCGATCGCACTGCGCAAGCAGGATGCCGTGACTGTTCTCTACAAGACAATTATAGATTTTGACGATTCATTCGCGCTCTCATCCGAGGAAGTGGACGAGATCCTTAGCGAGTGCTATGATAATGCTATGATCGACGAGGAAAACCGCGTAGGCTATGCCTTCATGCTCAAGCACGGCATAATCTCAAACGGCATTGGCACCGAACCGAACAAGGAGATAAATTGGGACGGCTGCAGAGTGCTTGTAAACAATCTCTACAAGCTGTTTTCCAAGACGGCGGTATTCAATGTTGGCGATACTGCTGTTGAGATCGGCGCAAATATCAGCACAGTTACCGATGTGCTCGGCGAACCGGACAGGATAGACAGCGGCGAATTCGGCTATGATTGGTATGTTTACAACTCAGACTACAGCCGGTTTATGATGATAGGCGTTGAAAACGGGCGAATATGCGCGTTTTATTCAAACAGCGGTATGCTTACCTTTGACGGTATATCGCTCGGCGAGGATGTAAGCGCCGCGGCGGACTACGGTGAATACAACGGATACAGGATATACCGCGACAACGGCGGACATATCGATTCCGTGCTTTATATAGACTACGAGAAATGTAATACATATACCGAGATCGCGCCGGAGGTAGCGGCATTCGAGCTTACGGATATGATAAATGCGGCCCGCGCAAGGAACGGGCTTGATGCGCTTACCGTGTCGCAGTCACAAAGCGCGGCGGCGCAGGAGATGTCGGCAAAGACAAAATATATGGACCTTGCGCGCGACAGAAGCATAGAGCATTTAAAGGACGGCGCACAGCATGAGATCGGCTATGACACGTTCACAGCTTATGCGATACTTTCGCTTAACGGCGGCAGCTGCTATGACAGCGGAACACACGTTATAGGTATCGGCACGAGCGTTACCGATGACTACTTCCGCATGGTAAGCATCATCACAAACAGATCCGCAAACGATACCGTTGCGACCGACAGCGAAGGACTTGATTATATAGAGTCAACCTCCGAACAGACTGCGGAGGATAAAGAGGTATACATCTTCGGCGAAGAAGAAGATGAAGCGCCCACTACGGTAGCGGGTATATATGAGCTTATCGAAAGCTCTGTGCCGGATGCCAATGTAATCGAGCTTGACAAAGAGGATACGGAAGAGGACGCGCCGGAGGCGGCAGACGGGACAAACGCCCCCGTAAAAACACCTGCCCCCGATACCAAAACATCTGTTGATAGCAGCAGTAATGATGAAGCCGAAGCAGCAAAAGCAGCAGAGGAGCCGGAAAGCGAATATGTAAACAGCGGCTTTAAGCTTGCCGAATATAACGGGGTGATCATCGAGGACGGCAATGACCTTGCCATTTCGATGGAAACAGAGGAGGACAAGGAATACTACGTTAAGGTCTATTCCTTCGAAAAGGATGATTACATAGTTAACAGCTACTTAAAAACAAAGGATGGCATCCTCACTCTCAAATCAGATATTTTCGAATCCGGAATGGATTATGCTATATCCATCTCCCCCGCCGACAACGCAGACGCGGAGCCGGATGAATTTGTTATATCCTACGGCAGCGCGCCCGAGGATGAGGTCGATATCACCTCGCACGAGGACGGAGCAGTTATTGATGACGATGCTCTGTCGCTGTGCTGGTCAAGCAGTCTATATACGGACTTTTTGATCGAGATATACAACAGCGAGGGCGAGCTTGAGCTGAGCGAGGAGGTAGAAGGCTCGCACGCGGCAAATATAAGAAACATAAAGCCGGGCGAATATGACGTGCATGTATGCGCGGTCCGCCGCGGCTCAAAGAATTTTGTCAAGGCGGAAAGCTCGATAAAGCTTGAAGTAAAACTGCCTGAACCGATCATTACGGAATACATACTTGACGACGGAGAGAAATTCTTCCCTGTCTATGCGGACGAGGAGCTCGGTCTTGTCTACTTCTATGATGAGAATATCATCGATACTACCGTAACCGCTCCGAACGGGCAGGAAACGACAGTTAAGCGTAAGAAGATAACCGAAAAACAGGTAAAGGCAACGGACTACTATAAGGAGCTTGCCGAAAGGCAGCCGAAGATCGATCACTATACCGGCTCGGATAAGCTTGACATAGAGGTAAACGAGGAGGACATGAGCGTTATCGCATACGACAGCATGGTCGTATCGGATAACCCGTACGGCGAGGCTATAATTGCCGAAGCGAAGAAGTACCTCGGTGTGCCGTACTTATGGGGCGGCACTACGCCAATGGGCTTTGACTGCTCCGGACTGTGCCAGTATGTACTCAGAAACGTTGGACTGAGTATAAGCCGTGTTTCGCAGACACAGTATAAAGAGGGCGTATACATTTCACGCGAAGATCTGCAGCCGGGTGATCTGGTATTTTTCCAGAAAAACGGTGATGTTCACCATGTCGGCATATATGCCGGTGACGGATTTATGATACACGCACCGTACACAGGCGCGCAGGTTCGCTACGAGTCCATAGATAAGGAAAATTATGTGTCCGAGTTCTGCGGCGGAAGGCGAATATTCAACACAACAGACACAGAAGCTACAGAGGATTAACCAAACAGAGGTATAGGAAATATGGCAAAGACTATAAAGGCAGCCGCAAACGCCAAAATGCGCGGCAGGTCGATGGTTGTAATTTTAGTGTTTACGGCGCTCGCGCTGTTTTCCGTTGCGATGGCAGTATATGATCTGTCTAATCGCATGGTTCTTTTCGGTGTGCTGTTCGCTCTGGCGGCGCTCATATTTATATCGCTCACGCTTCTGAAGCTTAACGAGGCATTCGGCACCGGCATAAAGATAGTCCGCGGCGATCTCTATATGCGGAGCTGGGCAAACGACTTTCTCCCATACAGCACAAACGGCGGATTTTTAGGTGATCTGAAGCCGTCAAGGACGAAGCTGACGGAAATACCCACCGAGGACATCTCCATGATAGTTATCGGAACAAAGGAGTTCATAAAGCGGAGCGCAACGCCCGCGGGCAAAAAATTTGTAAAGGCTGTATATCCCTACGAGCACAGCTCTGACAAAGCCAAGCGTCATGCGATCTCATCAATGGATATTTTCTATGTGGAGACAATTGAGGGCGACTGCTGCTTCATGTGTATTCAGGACTATGATCCGCAGCAGATAACAAATATTATAGGCGATCTGTACGACACAAATCCCGATATTTATATCAAGGTTGGCAGCCGCGCCTATCGCCGTCCGATAGAAAGGCTTATTGCAAAGCAAAGGGACGAATGATTTGAAATTAATAAATTGCGCTTATAGATCGGCTGAAAAGCCGTTCTATAAGCGCATTTTTTCGGTATGCTATATTAATATAAATTTCTGTTTAGCGTAGAGAGGTCACCTCCCTGCACTCCCAGCCCTAATAAACAGGGGGTTTTATGGGGACGTTATCCCCCCCTAAACCAAATCTATCTCACTTCCAGCCGTATCCTGTCGGCTATCATTGCGATAAACTCGGAATTTGTCGGCTTGCCCTTACCGGTGTTTATCGTATAGCCGAAAATTTCATTCATCGTCTGCGGCTTGCCGCGCGTCCACGCAACCTCTATTGCGTGACGTATCGCGCGCTCAACGCGGCTCGATGTTGTCTGATACGCCTTGGCTATCTCCGGATACAGCTCCTTTGTTATGTAGTTCAGAAGATCCATATCCCCCACCACCATGATTATTGCGGTGCGGAGATAGTTGTATCCCTTTATATGCGCGGGCACGCCAAGATCGTGTATGTACCCCGTGACCACGCTTTCTATATCCCGCGATGTAAGCTGAAGCTGCCGTTCCTCCGGTATCGTGAACGTTTTTGCTATCCCGCACATATCGCGGATGACCGCGCTCACGCTCTCCGCACTCTGCGGCTTCATCATAAAGTATGACGCGCCGTATTTTGCCGCCATATCAAATATGCCGGTAAGCGATGACGCGGAGCTAACTATAACTATAGGTCTGGAATCCGGCTGCTTCGCGGCAAGCCGCCGCAATACGCCTATACCGTCAAGCCGCGGCAGCACAACATCCAAAAGCACGACCTCCGGCTTCATCTCCTCTATCATGCCGAGCGCCTCCTCCCCGTCATAGGCGCAGCCGCATGACTCTATATCGGGAGTTGTCTTAAAATATTCTTCAAGCTGATTTACATATCGCCTGTCGTCGTCGGCAAACAGAACCTTTACCTTATCCATGTTACTATTCCTTCTTTCCTTATTATTCTTGCAATTGCATTATAATTCTACTAAATAAAAAAAAATGTATCAAGTACCCACAGCAAAGCCGCGGTCGAATACAGGGTCTAAATCACGTAGTTTATTATCGAATACCGACGAATTTCGCTATTGGTATTTTTTGCGACAAAAAAACTCAAATCTGCGTCATATATACCGAGCCTGATGTCAACGCAAGGCTTTGTACCGGTAAACCTGCTATCAAGGCAGGCTTTGCAATTCACACAATGTGAGACCGTAAAAACGGCGGTTTGAATAAATTTTTATTTGAACTTTGTGATGTGATTTTATATGGTGCTCAAACACATCAAATTGAGAAACAAAAAAAAAGATAATAATAACGGAACGGGATGTAAAGATTTTACATCCCATTCCGCTGTTTAAATATCACTCCATATCACACCAGTCCGAGAATATCTGACGGTGTATCGGCTATTATCGCCGCGGCGTATCCTTCAAGCTCTTCGCGTGAGCGGAAGCCCCAGCTAACGCTTATACAAGGCATACCGGAATTTTCGGCTGTTGCAAGGTCAACATCCGTATCACCTATGTACACACACTCATCAAGCTCCGCGCCAAGCTCCTTCATCGCCTTATATACCATATCCGGCGCAGGCTTATTCTCTATCTCCTCAGAGTCGCCCACAGCGCAGTCTACTGTATCATCAAAAAACTCACGCTTCAGCGCCTGCACGGCAAAATCTATCTTGTTCGACACTATCGCAAGCTTATGTCCGCGCTTTTTAAGCTCCCGCATCAGCTGCGGTATACCGTCATACGGCGCGGTATAGTCATGGTTATGCTTTGCGTAATGCTCCTCAAACGCGTCGTATGCCGCCCAATACTGCTCAACTGTAATGCCCTCAGGCGCAGCGCGGCGGATGAGAGTATGCACTCCGTTTCCGACAAACCTCCGCACCTCGTCCATACTCCTCTCCGGGAACGCGCAGCTGCGCATAGCATAGTTAACACTGCTGTGCAGGTCTGTGAGCGTATTTAAAAGCGTCCCGTCCAGATCAAAAATTATCGTTTTATATTTCATGTTATTCTCCCCTGTTCTGTTACTTCATCACTATTATACCCCGACATAAAAGCTTTGTCAAGTGTAACGAGATACACTAAAATAACAGATCCCGTACAGGGATAAGCTGAACGGGATCTGTTGCTATTCTAACAAACGTCTGATTATTTCTCAATTATTGAACCGCTTATGATATCAACATCGTAGCTGGATGCTCTCGTAGTAGATGCACTCACTGCGGACGGATCAGACTCATACGCCATTGTATTGATCGGTGTTATTGTGTTACCATTCAGTTCAAATACTGTCCAGATAGTTCCACCAACATTTGTAGGAACATTGAATGTGTCTCTGTATACACCATTTACATACACTGTAACCTTTGCACCGGAAAGTGACATTGCTTTTGAATCTGTAGAGTATCTATTTGTATAATCATGAACTGTATATCTATAAGTACCATTGTTCTGCTGTAAAAGTGTTACAGTTTCCGGTCCGTACGATGTTACATCATCACGATCAAGATTTGCTACAGTTTCATTATTGTCAGAAGCATTCATGTCCACATAATACACATGAAATCTGCCGTCACTTGTAGGACCTGTAAGATGCGAGTCAAGATCCGCCGGTGTTTCGCCCCATGTAAGTACAAAAGCTGTTCCTTCCATTTCCGGAGCAAGTGTTATATCCTGCTGTGCACTCTCAACCTGCGAAACTACAGTAACATAAGCAGTGCTATACCCCGACTTTATACCCTCTGCTGTATATGTGCCTGTCGGTAACGAAACTGAGAAGCTGCCGTCTGCAGCTGAAGTAGTTGTTGCAACTACTTCGCCGGTCGTTGTGTTACCGTTAGCGCGGAAATTGATCGTTGCGCCTTCAACGATACCGCCTTGAACAACCGCATCATATACCTTACCTGAAATAGTTCCCTGTGCTTCAACTACAAGAGTAAGTGTTTCAACATAATTAACTATTCCGGGCGTTACATTAGTTGTTGTCTGAGCGCTTACATAACCTTCTGATGATGCTGTGATCGTAACGCTTGACGCAGATGTATCAATATTATACTGACCATTGCCATCTGTTACTGTTGTTGAACCGTCAGACAATGTTATTGTTGCTCCTGATATCGGGTTATTACCGGCATCTACAACTCTTCCCTGCAGTGTTCCTGATGCTGCAGGCGCAGGAGTTGCCGGAACAGGTGTTACCGGAGCTGCTGTTTCGATCGGTGCAGGTGTTGCTGCCGTCTCGACCTCCGGAACATCAGCAAGACCACCACCTGTACCGTAACCAATTGTTGTTCCGCGAGCTAACATTGTTGCAAACTCTGCTCTGGTAAGCGCATCCTGCGCACCTATCGTTCCATCTTCATAGCCTGAAACAAGACCATACTTGACGGCTACTGAAACATATGGTTTAATGTTTTCAGATATACTGTTTTTATCTTTAAACATGTTCAGATTTGACTGATCTGCATTTACTACCTTATCATTGTACTTCAATGCTATAACAAGCGCATATGTTGTATCCTCTCTTGTTATAGGCATTTCCGGCTGGAATGGTGTCTGACCGTCAAACGTAACCTTTTGAGGAAACAGCTTTTTGCCAGCCTCAATGTATGGAGCATACCAATCTGTTGGTTTTACATCATAATATGAGCTACTGCTTACTGTACTAATCTGTAAACCAAGAAATTTTACAAATACAGTCATTGCCTCAGCTCTGGTAATCGAGTCATTCGGATGAAATGTTCCGTCCTCATAGCCATTAAACCACCCTGACTTAACGGCCCTGTCAATATTTGAAATTGCCCAGTGATCTGCCGGCACATCAGAGAATGTATTTGTAACAGCGGCTGTTCTTCCGCTCCACTCACTGCCATAATCCAGCGCACTTACAGGCGCAGCCAAAGCAGCTATCAAAGATGCTGATAAAATTATACTTGCGATTTTTTTCATTTTACTTTCCTTCCTCTCTAATCTCTTTTTTTATTCAACTACTTTAACATCAAGCATTCCCGGCAAGCTAATGTTCGTTGACGGAATGGAGGAGAACCAAAGCTGGGTAGTTCCTTTACTTATACCCTTTATTTTTGTGCCGCTTACCGATGCGATATCATCATCTAACGCATAAACTCCACATTCTGTCGTCAAATCAGCCTTACTGCCATCACTGTATATGCCGTACAGCTTAAATGTTGCATTTTCTCCCGCACTTACAGTTACTGAACTTGTGGACCACTCAAGACCTGTCAGTACAGCATCCCCTGAACTTGTTGAGTTGCCGCCTCTTACTGTTACCTTAAGCGGAGCAGGCATTGAAACCGATGCGCTGCTTGCCATATTGAACGTGATCCTGGTAGTACCGCCTGATACAGCTGTGATCTTACCACGTGAATTTATCGTTGCAACGCTCTCATCTGTTGATGAAAAACCATAGTTACCTGTTATATCCTCTCTTGAACCGTCACTATAAATACCATACAGCTTTATACTTGCTGACTCGCCTGCAGACATATCAAGTGATGATACAGACCACTCCATCGAGGTCAGATACTTATCATCATCATCTGAGCGGTTTGATCTCGGAGCCGTTGTTGCTGTATCCGCCGGAGCAGCTGTCGGCTCTGCTGTACGCACCGGCGCTGCCTCATTCTCTCTCTTTATTCTTACAGTCTTTACAGCTGTAGCACCATATATATTCTTAACGGTGAATACATATGTGTTTGTACCTACCTCAAGATTTACTGTTTTTGAGAATGAATTACCGGACAGATTTACACTCTCGCCATCCATATCCAACGTCAGCGCTGCACCTGAAGGATCACTTACACTACCAGTGATGGTAGCTGTGCTTGTCGTTACCGTATCCGGCGCAGTAATAGTTCCGAACACCGGTGATCCTGTCGGATTTGATACAACGATCGTTATAGTTGAATTTGCCAAATTTGCATCATTTAAGAACTTAACAGTTCCTGTGCCTGCTGAAACAGCCTTTATAGTATTTCCATCTACCGCAATGCATGAATCTGTTGTAACAGGATAAAGGTTTGCACTGTAGTCCTCTCTTGTACCGGTACTCATCAATGCGTGAGCAGTGATCTGTACCGATTCGCCTATATGCATCTGATATGGGCTGATTGGAGCGAGCTCAATACTTGAAACCGTTGGTGTATCATCATCAAGATTAAGCACCGATGTTCCGAAACCGATATATGTTGCTCTATAAAGCAGAGTAGCAAATTCCGCTCTTGTTAGCGGATCCTGTGCGCCTATGGTACCATCATCATAGCCGGACACCAACCCTTTCTGTACAGCTACGACCATATATGGCTTTATAAGCTCAGATATACTATTTTTATCCTTGAACATATTAAGTGCAGACTGATCTGCAAACAGTGTATCATCCGTATATCTAAGTGCCGTTACGAGTGCATATACAGTGTCCTCTCTTGTTATAGGCATATTAGGCTGGAACGGCGTTTGACCATCATATGTAGTGATCTTAGGGAACAACAGCTTTCCTCTTTCAATGTAAGGACAATACCAATCTGTTATTTTTACATCATAATATGAACTGTTCTCAACAGTTTTAAGCTGTAGACCTAAAAACTTAACAAATACGGTCATCGCCTCCGCCCTTGTAATAGAATCATTAGGATGGAAAGTTCCATCCTCATAGCCATTGAACCAGCCCTTAGCTACAACTCTGTCAATATTATCTTTTGCCCAATGACCATCCGGCACATCCTTAAAAGAGGTTGACGATGTGGCAGTATGCCCTGACCATTCACTGCCATAATCAATAGCTAACGCGCTATTTGAAAATAACATTACAGAAGCTATTGCTATAGAAAGTATTTTTTTCATTATTTAATTCCTCCTATCTTTTATCCGTTTGTGCCAACATATGACGCTCTGTAAAGCATTGTCGCAAACTCGGCTCTCGTTAACGGATCCTGTGCACCCAGTGTGCCGTCATCATATCCCGATATAAGCTTCTTTTCAACCGCAACAACAACATACGGTTTCACATCATCAGAAATACTGTTCTGATCGCTGAACATATTCAGGACAAACCGGTTAGCATACTGTGTATCTGATTCATACCCCTTAATTTTAACAAGACCATAGCATACATCCTCTCTTGTAACCGGCTGATTAGGCAAAAACGGATTTGTTCCCATATATGTTGTTCTCAACGGCAGATAATCCTTTCCCGCTTCAATATATGGTGCATACCAGTCACTTGGCGAGACATCTGTAAATGATGTTTCTGTCACATTCTGGGGCTGTACGCCTGTAAAATTCATGAATACAGTAACCGCCTCAGCTCTGGTTATAACATCATTCGGATGGAACGTTCCGTCTGCGTACCCACTGAACCAACCCTTATTTACAACTCTGTCTATGGCTTTAAATGCCCAATGACTCGGCGGAACATCCTTAAACTTCTGGTTTGCAGTGTAACTGTAATCATCCCATTCCTGACCATATCCATCAAGTGTTGTGTGCTCCGCAAGTACACTTGTTGATGACACCAGCATAGAAACAGATGCTAAACTAATGGCCAATATTTTTTTTAGTTTCATATAAAACCTCCTCTATTTATTATTAATCCTCCGCAGCTGTAGTACCCCGGAAAATTATTAGCTTGTTATTCTTCTACCGGGAAGGGTGTATTTGAACCCATGACCCGCTTTCTGAGCAATGTCAGGTCTTCGTCATCAATTCTTCCGTTTCCGTCCAGATCTGCTGCGATCTCCTGCTCGGATGTGGGACTACTCTCGCCAAGAACGATATTCTGCATAGCAGATACGTCTCTGGTATTTATCTTCCCGTCACCATTTATATCACCGTATATTACAGATGACACATTCCTACGGACATCCTCTACATTCACAGTTACCGGTCCCGGCATAGACACCGATGCCGATGCTGCCACGCTCATAGTTATTCTTGCTTTTCCTGCGCCGTTCGCTATGATCATACCTGAATTTGTTACAGATGCCACATCAGGATCTGTTGACTGCAGTCCTGCCTGTGATGTCACATCTTCTCTTGTCCCGTCATTATAAACCGCATAAAGCTTGATATATTCACTATCTCCTACTTTTAAGCCAAATGACGAGTCTGACCATTCATATCCGGTTATTGACCGGTCTACAGTAACAGTTATTGGTCTTGGCATTGAAACTGATGCCGATGCAGCCATACTAATCGTAATTCTTGACTTACCGGAGCCTACAGCCTTAAGCTTTCCTACCGAGTTCACTGTTACAACATTTGTATCGGTACTTGTTACACCAACACTTGATGTCACATCTGCCTCTCTGCCGCTGCTATATACTGCATATACCTTTATATTTGCAGTTTCGCCGGGAGCCAATGATATATCGCTGTCATCTGACCATCTGTAAGCAATGATAGAATCTGCATTGCTGTTTGGATCATTCTGCGGCCGGTCAAACGGCGGCGGAGTAACAGACGATGGCATTACCCTGTTTTCCTCCGTTACAGTAACAGAAACATGATTCGGCGCAGCAAAGCTTTCGCTCGCACTCACCGCAAATGATATGGTTACATTAGTCCTTCCCTCTGATAAGCCTTTTATATGACCGTTTGAAACACTTGCAACGGAAGTATCATGTGCAACCCATCCAACAGTATCCGTTATATCCTTCCTTGTGCCATCGCTATATACCGCATAAGCCTTGACATCCGCTGTATCACCCTTGACAACAGATACATTCTTTGGCAACACCTCATAGCCTGTTAAAACAGCATTCTGCGGGGCTTCGGTAACCGTTACCGTGATACTACCCGTAACACTGTAGCCTTGTTCGCTACTTGAAGCAGTAATAGTAGCGGTTCCGGCTTTAACACCCTTTACAGCACCGTTTTCGATCGCTGCAACGCTGCTATCGCTTGATGATAGGGTGAAGTGTGAGCTCACATCTGCTGTTGTGCCATCCGAATATGTACCTTTTATAACCGGCTTTGTCTGTGAACCTATAGCAACACTCATAGCCTGTGTGTCCCACGCACACGATGTAAGCGTCTTGTTTGGGCTTATCGGTGCTTCAGAGGCGTACATATTAAGTGTTCCTACACCGTATCTGTGATTTGGATCATCATTGATATCTACTGTATACAGTTTACTCTTAAGCTCACGCTTTAACTCTGCCGGAGTGTAGTTGTGCTTTGCCTTCAGCAACGCTGCTGCCGCTGTAACATGTGGTGCAGCCTGTGAGGTACCGCTCAAAACACAGTATCTGTTGTTGATCCCATACCCTGTTATATCTACACCAGGTGCAGCTATGTCTACATAACCCTTGTCACTGTAATTATTCTTAACATATTTTGAATTACTAAAATCCGTTGCCGCTACTGTTATTACATTGTCGTATTTGGAAAATGCCGCGGGATAATATCCCCATTCCTCACCATTATATAACTGCATGACCTCGTCATTAAAGTTTCCCGCTGCAATAACAAGTAGCACACCTTTTTGGGCAGATAGCTTTACGGCATCATCAATATAATCCAGATTCTCGCGTTTTACCAAATATGTTGCAAACGACAGGTTTATCAACTGACATCCATCTATTATAGCTTGTTCAATATGTCCTTTTATATCTGACGCAAAACCAAACGATTTGTTATTACTGTCTATGACCGTGGAAAAACCGCTGTATCCATGAATTTCATAGTTTTCGGTACCAATATTTCTTAATCCTTTATCAATAATACCTGCATCAATGGTTGCATGGTTTCTTTCACCATCATCTGTTGAACCTTTGTCATGATCAAGCAATATTAAGTCTTTGGCAAAATCCTTATGTTGATCAAACTGTCCCAACTCAATTATTCCGATTTTTACTTTGTTTAGATTGTCACGTCCAATTTCAGTTGCATATTCAGCAAGTCTCGTTTTGGTGATTGATTCGTTACTGTCTGAACCGGTATATTTATATTGAATGTCAGAGCTTTCTGTTAACACAATGTCCGGATCAACATACTCAACATAGTTCATTTGTTCAATTTGCTCCGCATAATGTTTTATCGTAGCATCACCTATAGTTTTCTTGAACTGAACTATGTAAAGACCGTTATCATCGGTAATTACCTTCTTTGGATTAAATCTTTCAAAATCCAGATTACGTCCATCGCTTTTTATTATCAAACGCTTGGTCTGATAATCAGGAACAATCGTTACAGTGCTGGTATCTCCATCCCATGTTACCGATGTACCCAATGTTTCGGAAATGACTCTAACAGGCACCAGAGTACGATCGTTAACGATAGTCGGCGCGACATCTGCTGTGATGGTAGACTGTCCGTCATTACTTGAAACAGTAATATTATTATTGCCTGCCTGCATTGTAAGCTCTGTATCGTCCTTTGATATTTTAATATCATGTGTTTCGTTATCATAATCAGCTTCACCGCCTAAAGCTTCTGCGACCGCTCTTGCGGGAAGCATGGTTCTGCCATCAATGATCTGCGGTGCTGCATCCAGTTTTTTTTCTTGATTATTTACCGTATAACGCTCATGATCTATTCTGAACTGTACGCTCTCAATATAATCCGACATATTCTCATTGATAAGCGTCGCAAGCTGTGAACTGAAATCGCTTTCAGCTTTTACCGGCATAACAGGTATTGCCGATGCCGCTAACCCTAAAGCTAATATATTGCTTACTGTCTTAATTCTAAGTTTCATATTACCTTCCTTTCCTTCATGCCGATATTATAAGTATATCCGGATCAGAATACTCAATATTTCCATGCTGCATTGATAAAAACTCATCATATTGTTTAACAATATAATCTGCTGTGTTATTATCAAACTGAATTATCCAATGACCGGAATTATCTGATACTTTTGCCGCACAAGGAATTGCCTCGATGATCGAAGCATCTCCTTTTACCTTCACTATCAGCCTTTTTGTTTGATAATCTCTTGTGAGCAAAATCCTTTGGGTTTCATCAGACCAAAGCACATTGCCGGCAAACACATTCTCAACAATAGCGCGTACAGGCAGATAAATAACATTACCAAGTCTTATGCATTCCGCCTGCATCCTGACAGCTGTGTTAAACATACTGTTTTGAGAAAATTCGAGCCATAATATATCGCTTCCAACTTCGCCGCTTACCTTCATGCTGCCCTGTGTTATAAAAAACACATTGCCGCTCTCCTCATAATCCGCATCATAATGACTGACAAGATCAATGGGAGAAACATAAGTTGTTCCGTTGATAACGACCGGCGTATTTCTCATTTGTACCTCTACACTATCCTTGACCATTACAGGCAAGCCTGCCTTCAGTGTTATAGATGAGAAATAACTGCTGCTGCTATTCTCTGATATCAAGCTATC
The DNA here is from genome assembly GCA_017404065.1 of Clostridia bacterium. Lineage (GTDB taxonomy): Bacteria > Bacillota > Clostridia > UBA1381 > UBA1381 > Ornithomonoglobus. The sequence goes on along the minus strand of JAFRDB010000099.1, from coordinate 10,824 downwards.
AAGCTCATCGTTATAATCCGCTCCTACTGACACTGATATGACAGCCGCACATAGAATGCCGACTGCCATACTTGCTATCTTTCTCATATCACCACCCCTATTTAATTATGAAAATCATATATTCTTTTTATTACTGCTGCAGCCTGCGCCCTGGTTGTATATTCCTTTGGCGCAAAATCTGCATCCTTTCCGTTCAACAAACCCATGCCTGCCATTCTTGCGATGGCATCCCTGCTCCAATTGGAAAAAGTCTCTGCATCCGCAAATACGAGCTCATTTACTACCGGTCGCTCATAACCCAGGAGCTTTATGCAGCGGTCCGCAATTACTGCCATTTCCTCACGAGTTATATTTTGCTCAGGTAAAAATTTGACATCGTATCCATTCACGATCCCTGCAGAATATGCTTTTAATACAGGCTCATAATACCATGCATTCTCAGTAATGTCATCAAACGGATTTTCAGTAATCTCTCCAAAATCGGCGATCTCAAAAATCATTTTTACAAATTCAGCTCTTGTAACATTTTGTTCCGGCATGAATTCTGTATCACTGACTCCATTTATTATTCCGGCATCATACAGATATTCAATATCAGCCTCGGCCCAGTGACCTGCAATATCAGTAAATCCGCAACTCTGTTTAGTTGGTGTTATCTCCTCCGGCTCTGCCGTAGCTGTAGCCATAGGAGAAGTAGTCTCAGTTACATTATTACCCGACACACCGAAGGATCCGCCCCCTCCGCCGGAGCTTTTTCCAGCGGACGGGCGGGTCGGTTGTTCTGTACTGTGCAAAGTCTCATTGATAGGAGCTTCTGTGACCGGAGTTTCCGTTGCAGGATGATTATCCGAATACAGCTCAACCTTCGTGCTCATATCTCCGCATTTGACATTTTTATTATCCTTGTCCGTAAACGTTATGCCGCGCACGTTTACCAGAGATTCGCCTAAACCGGTTTTCTCTCTTGAAATCAGGGTTATTGTACATATTTGACCGTTATATCGATATTCAGAGTCATAAATGATTGCAACATTCACCTTTCCAAAGGTTTCGGTATCTATCCTGCTCACTACGGCATCATCAGCAGCATCGCCTTTGGTAACTTTGCTGACTTCGAATTTACCGTAATCATAGCTGACAGTAAACTGCACCCCTCTTATAGGCTCCGATAAATTAAAGCCTATGGCAATATCTACTGTTTCGTTATTACGAATGCGAACCGCGCTTTGCTCTATTGTCAGAATATCCTCATCCGATGCGCACACGTTAGCTGCCGCCACCGCAAAGGACACCGCAATGACAGATAAAAAGCTACAGAATCTTCTGAACATATAACCCCTCTTTCCATTGACCATCAATTATTATAAGGCTGCATTACCGATAGATCATCCCAAAGCATACATTTGATATCTGTGCAGTTTTCTTTCAGATCATAGGTGTAAACAGTTGTTGAACCCTTTGCAAGAGTAAGAGTTTCAACATTCAAACCTACAAGAGCACCATCAGAATTATACTGAGCAGTAATAATCATCGGCGTATCAGAATCACTCTTATTATTTGTTACGCAAACATTGATCTTGTTATCTGCCTTTGTGTATGAGTAACTGTACACGTTCAAGGCTTCCCACGCGGCTTCATACGCTGCCTCTGCCTCTATGAGCGCAGCGTAATTGGTCACCCTTGTCTTTTCTGCTTCTGTGAGAGCATCATAATCTGCTCTTGCTTCGTCTATTGCCGCCTTGCTCTCAATCGTTACATCACCTAATCCGTTTATCTTGTCAATTACCGACTGTATCTTTGTTTCGATCTCTGCATACACAGTCTCTGCCGCTACAAGGTCAGATATATTGCCCACATAAGCCTTCTCTGTTTCTGTGAGAGCATCATAATCTGCTCTTGCTTCGTCTATTGCCGCCTTGCTCTCAACCGTTATATTATCCAAATCGCCGATCTTCTCAACTACCGGAAGTGCATCAAGCGCGTTCTCAAGAGCCTTGATGTTTTCTACCAGCTCTTTTTCCTCATCAGATAACGATTCATAAAGCTCTTTAGCGGCACGCACAGTTTCAATATTTTCAACATTTACAGAGCTGCCTATTTCATCAATGGCTTCAATAGCGCTGCGAAATGTTGCGCTGACAATACTAATGCTTTCCGTTTCTCCCTTGATCGTATCACCATTCTTCGGCGTTATATCGGAAATTAAAAATTCAGCATTTGCCGGGCCATTACCAATGACCTTGAAGCATAGTGTGCATATATCTCCTTCTCCCGTATATGGATCTGATGTTCCGAAGCCGGAAAGTATCTCGATAAATCCTTCATCAGCTTTTGATGAATTTATCTCCTTCGCTGATGAAGCCCTAAGGACGCTGCCATAATATTCCGATTTTCTTGAAGGCGCAATGTATTCCAATAGATCTGTATTATAATTGATCTTAAACTGAACACCCGGGAACTCGGATACATCACCCATTGACACAGACAAATAAACTGTATCACCTATTGCATAGCTGTTCTTGTCCGCATTGGGAGCTATAACATAGCTCTGCGCTTTTCTGCCGATATATACCGGCTCTATGTTGTTTATGCTGCGTGCATCAACATAATTATAGCTTCCGTCTACAGCCAGCGCATCAAGTGCGCTTAGCTCCGCATATCCATCCACAGCCGTTTCGGATACCCTGAAGGTTATTACAGCAACCTCGCCAATCTCGACCATTTCGGTATCATAAGCGCATACTATATCGACCTTACCGGGGTGTTCAACCGATATACCGGATGCTACAGCAGCATCTTCAAGAACGCTGCCCTTTGTGACCTCCACAGGGGTGAGCACCTCCGGATCATAGTCAAGCTCCGCCTGGAAGCCGCGGCTTGCCGCAATGCTGTCGAGTGTTATGATATAATCCACCGTTTTACCCTGTTTAACAGAAGCCTTATCCGGTGTATAACTCATTGTGATAACGCTCTGTCTGAACAGATATATCCGATCCGAGCTAAAGCTCAGATCAATATCCGCTGTTTCCTTCTCTGCCGTTACAGCCTCAAAGGAATTTAATGTCAATGGAAAGTACTGTCCCTCCGGCTGATTTTCATTCACTTTAAACTTGAGCCTGAGAATGTCGTCTTTTATGCTAACAGGCTCACTATAATCAGCGGCTACATTGATAATACCGTTTTCATCTGTTTTGATATCAGATGTATATGCATCATCAAGCATTCCCACCGCCTCGGCGGAAGCAAAAGTCAACAAATCGGTGTCATAGCCGATCGAAAAAGCAATACCTCGCATATCTGCAAGCTCAGTCATGCTTAGCGTGTATAAAACCTCACTGTTGTTATAGACGATATTATCCGTAACTGTTGCCTTTAGCTCTGCACTATAGTCGTACTTCACTGATACCATCCCAAGCGATGCTTCCGCATCCTCTTCTTCACCTGCCATATTAACGAGCTTGACTCCGTTCTCAGTCAGTCCAAAATCTAACGCACCGGATGCTGCGTTATCCTTTACCTTAAATGTGAATACCGCTATATCGCCTTCGATCTCTACAGGTTCGCTGAATGTAGCCGCAAGCACAGCTTTTCCGTTACTTGCATCTATACTTGAAGCATAAGCATCAAGAGTTATGGCTTCATTGAATTCATAATTCTCCACTTCAAGCTTGCTGTCATCATAGTATATACCCGCCTGTATGCCTTTTATTGTTTGCGCCTCAGGAACAGACAACGTATATGTGAAAGTCTCCCCTGCTGACACTTGGGCTTGATCGGCTGTAAATTCAACCTTACCTTCTCCCGCCGCGTTAACGGCGAGAGAAGATAAGGACATTGTAGCGACAGCAAGAGTTAGCAGTGCAGAAATAAATTTTCTTTTCATAGTTACACTCCCCTGCCATAATTAAAACTCGATCAGATCAATAGCAGCAATTACATCGTTAATATCAATCTTATCTTCATCATCATTACCCTTTTCGGGATATACTATATCCGCTCTCAAATACTGAGCTGTATTCTCCGGGTCAATGTCATTATCAAGAGCGAAGTCAACGATCATAACAACGTCCTTGATCGTAACCTTGCCGTCCTCATCAATATCGCCCGCCTTTCCGCCGCGTACAGCATAAAGCTCATCCAGCTCCTTCAAAGCATCAATGAGAGCAAGAAGCTTTTCGGAATGTGCTGTGTCTACATTTGACTGCATAACAGGCGACATAGCGCTATATATGTTATTTGCATTTTCTATATATGGCTTGTATGAGATGGAAAGTGCCTCAGCATCCGCATCCATAAGTCCCGTTTCATCCATATATTCCTCAAGCTGATCTATATACGCATCCTCATTCTCATTGACTTTTTCTCTTACCCATGCAAGCTTTGAATAGTTTTCAACCAGCTCCTGCTGATTTCTGCCGGTATCATAGAAGTACTCGTAGAATTTGAGAGCGTTATACTGATCCTCTACCTCTTTAAGATAGGTGATATCTAACAGCTCATCATTATGCTTAGACTCCTGCGCTTCAGCCCAAAGCTCGTTAATTGACTTCTGAACGCTGTAGTAGGAGAATCTATCCATAAGCTCTGCAACATCTGCATCATAGGAATCAATGTATCCGTTTGCGACCATATACTCATAGGCATATTTCATTTCGTTATCAGCTTCACTGAGCGACTTAATCAATGAGTCAACAGCATCCATCTCAGGAACGACTTCTTCGTCAAGCTTTACTTCACTATCCGGCTTATAAACGATACTGTACAGCTCATCAAGCAGACTATTGAATTCAGCGATCCTGCCTATTGCCTCCTGAGCGTCATCTCTTGCTTTTCTGCATCTTGCAAGTGTGGCCTTAAGATTTTCAAGCTTAGTCTTTGCGGCAACAGTTCTTGCATCATCATACTGTCTCTGAACAAGTATTTCATCATAGAACTTATCAGCCTTGTCTATAAGCTCCTGCTTTTCATCAAAATCAGACGTGTAATCAATAACACCAACGTTGTCAACAAACATTACAAAGCCTTCAACGCAGAGATTATCAATATCCTCTCTGTGATGTGTAAACTTCGAATACTGAAGAAGCATACCAAATGCCATACTCTGCGGTCTGCCGTCAACATCATCAGCATTTTCAAGATCGGAAACGGCATCCTCAACAACGTCTCTGTAGTAATCAACATACGCTCTCAGATCCTCAGGATCACTGCTGTTTACAAATTTATCTGCATATGTATCAAGATCATTGATAAGCATATCTACGCGTCTTGCTTCCTTTGCGCATGCCATCTCAAATTCTCTGTCCTCAAGCGTTCTCTTTGCATTACCTACAAATGCCGATACATTTGCATAATCACCGACAACAAGCTCATCAAATCTTGTTCTGAGATTCGATATAACACTCTCATAATCCTTTATTTGATGCTCGGAAACGATGACCGGGACATCCATTATGTCATTATAAAGAGCTATGAATTCCTTATAGAAGTTAAGCTTATCCGAAGCAGCATCCGCTACCAATTCCTCAGCTCGTGTGCCGTCAGCAGCGCCATACTTATCCTGAGCATCCTCGATAAGCGATGTGAACTCATCTATTTCATCAGCATCATCGATAGCGTCGATAGCATCCATAATGTCTATCGCGGTATCCCATGCATCAAGCTCTGTCTGCGTTGAACTAAGCTTCTCCTCAGCATCTCTTGGAATACAATACTTCTGCTCATCGGTAAATGCATCATATTCTGCCCGTAGTGCATCACAAGCTGCTTTTGCTTCAGCTACATCTGCAAATCCGTTCTGGGCAGTATAAAGATCCTCTTTACGGTTAACCAAGTCAAATACTGTATCGTAAAGGTCAGAAACTCTCTCACGATAATCCGTCATATCTATATGCTTATAGAGTATTGCAGCAAGATTCTCGATCTCATTAAGCTCAGTCTCAGACATATACGGCTGCTGCCTGTTAAGCTCTTCCGGAGCTTCATAATTATCTGACGGATAGGTTGTTGAATACCCAGCCGCAACTGTAACATAAGCCGTCTTGGCCTCTACCGCAGCATCAAACTTGCCCATCACATCGTCAAGGGTTATGCTCGCGCCATTTATAGTGTTATAACTTTCTATAAAGTCGTCAACGAATTCAACAACATCCTCATGCTTTGCAAAATTATTATAGCTCGACGCCTGATTCATCATATAGTCGTAACCGAAATATTCTTCGAAAGCGTCATAAGCGTCTGTTGCCGTCTTAGATACGGATCTGAGATCCTTTATATCACTAAGCTTTGTTTTGAAGTTCTGTATCGCCGTACCAACACCGCCGTTTGCAGTATTAATATAAGCCTCCGCAGCATCTTCAGACATTCTCTCTATTGATGTATAATACTCGATAAGCTCTGCTTCTTTGATATTGCCAAGCTGCGACTCAATTTCTACAATAAACTCATCAGGATCCTGAGAATCAACCGCTCCGCCCAGCTGTGACTCGAAGCCTGACTTATAATTAAGAGCATAGTCGTTTATCTTGTCTACCAGACCTTGATATTTAGCCATTTCCGCATTTGCAAGATTTTCCATTTCATCCAAGGCAGCAGATATCAAAGCATGCGGCTCCGGTAACCCCTCTGCATCGACATCGAACAGGATCAAGTATCTCGAATTGTCATATTGATGCAAATACTCCATGATTGACTGATTGAAGCCCGAGTGTGCATTTTTAGCAGCTGCAACTATCGCGATATCGTCCATTGTAAAATTAAGATCCTTCAGATCATCCTCGTCCAGATCGGCGATATAACGCTCATTATAATTTATATTGGTATCAACCGTCTCTCCGGCAAGCGGAAGGATGGCCTCAACAAGCTCATCAATAGCATCAGCGATCGTAATATTCATCGCCTCGAATAATGCAGCGTGATAAGCTATGTAATCGCTGAGTTCAGCAGTTAATGCGTCCTCATTATCGGCACCGACAAACTCCTTTGCCGCATCAAGAGCATTATCAGCCTTTTCTCTCTGCTCTGCAATATATGTGTATAACGTATTTGTTTCCGGATCCCACCGCTCAGCATCCTTTATATTTTCGCCAAGACTATCGGTATCTCCGTACATGACCTTAAGCTGATCCGCCTTGTATTTATAATAATTCTTAAGATACTGTACTGCATTATCCTTAAAATCATCGTCAGATATAAATTCATCATATAACGGTGATTCTTTGATCTTATTATACATACCTTCGGCATTCTCTATATAGTCCTCTATATCAAGGAATTTTTTATAATCATCCTCACTGACAAATCTTGTAATATAAATATTCCCCGGAACATCATAAGGAGCATACGCCTCAGCCAGATCTTCGCCTAAACCTTTTTCTGTTATATTAAAATCAAGATTTGTTTGAACAGCAGACTTGAACGCAGCCTTATCTGCATCCATGAAGCCGTTAATATCTCCATTCATACTGTTCAGCTTATCTGTAGCAGCACTTATTTCCGCCATAGCAGAATCATGCCGCGCAACAGCACTGTCCGAGCCTGATGCGAGCACATTTTGCTTTGCAACAAAGTCATCATAAAGCTTCTTTGCGTCCACATACGTCCGGCTGTTCTCCAGATAATTATCCGCCGTAAGCTCTTCAAGATCATCTACAGCATTATTTACAGCATCAATATCAGCTTTCTCTAAACGCTCGTAGCTGCTCTCCGCGCTTGTAAGCACCTGCAGATTAGCATTACCGACGATAGCCTTTGCATAATATGAAAGTTCATCATAAGCCTTACGCAATTCATTGATCTGGTCAAAATATTCGGTATAGTTTTCAGCAGTTATATTTACCGATTTTAACGCTTCGATCAATGTTATAACTGCATTCGCCTCTGTCTCGTCAGTATCGCTGCCTGACATTGCAAAAAGAGTAAAGGCATTCTCTACTTGCATAAAATCATCCCGGATGATATCATAAACATTGTTATCATCGCCAGCAATATCCTCAATAAGTGTAAGAACCGGCGCATCACCGCTTTCCTTTGATGCTATAGAAACGCTGCCTTCACCCTTAAGGAGAACAGCAAATGTTATATCTGTCTTACCATCTTCCAATGCTTTTATAATTGCCGCCTTTAAATTGCTTACAATGATCTCTTCTCCGTTATTTACAGAATTCTCGGATATAACATCGCCAAGCTCCGGCTTATTTTCGCCGTTCACAGTATCCTCTGACCAATCAGAGCCGGCTTCGCGCACAACGACACCATTATCATCTGACCCGCCTTGCAGCTTAAGCTTCAAGGTGATATCACTAATTGAATTAACATCAATATCATCAATACGGAACTTAAGATATGTGATCCTCGTTCCATTTTCATCTATTGAGTTGCTTTCAGAACTCAGAATAATATAATCATCCGAACCATAATTATCACTTGTGCCCTCACCCTCAAGATATACCATCGCATCTTCGCTGACATCTATATTCATATTCTCAGCGAGTGCCGGAATACTGCCAAACGAGGACACAAGCATAGCACCAGCCAAAGAACCCGATATCATTTTGTTCCTTTTGTTAAAATCCATTTTTTCTCCTCCTAAATGTTATTATCTTTTCTAATTAAATACTGTTACATAACGCAAATGACGTAACCATAGTAAATAAAACCCTTTTATTTTCCTTCAACCCTATCAAGTCATACCATCACCCCTCATAAATTTTGAGACCTTATGTACTAATTATCATCCTGCCAGACAAATAAATATTCAAATTTACATTTAAACATATTACATAGGTTAAATATTTCTTGAATATAAAACTTACCTGTTCTCTTTTTATTTTTGAAAGAAGCTTTTGACAATCCAATTTTATCGGCAGCCATTTGGTCAGTTAATCCAGCTTTTTTTTGTTCTGCCTCTAAATTTGGAAACATATGATCACCGCCTAGTTAAATTACCTCTTTGCTAATATTACCATAATGATATCACCTTTTTGATGATTTGTCAACACTAATTTTATATTTTATTATCATATCGCTAACAAAATGATAACATTTCATTGACAATTCTTCGATTATGTTGTATTATAAAGTTATGGAGATGATTTTATGAATGGGTTTGGAAATAGACTAAAAGAAGCAAGACTAATAAATGGATATAATCAAAAGCAATTTGCAGAGCTTTTGGGGATCACGCCCACAAGGCTGAACTATTGGGAGAAGGATAAACGTGAACCTGATTTTTTTATGTTCTCTAAAATAGTAAAGTTACTAAATGCAGATGCAAATAAACTGCTGAATATACGTCCGGAACAATTTTGCACATCAACAGACGAAAAAAAACTTATAACTGCATATCGCTCACATCCTGAAATGCAAGCTGCCGTAAATAAGATTTTGGATCTCGACAAAACTCAAAAACAGCAATGTCCGTTTACAAGCATATCTCCTGCTCACATTGCAGCGTATAATCAAGAGATAACTGAACCGGACCATTCATAAATATATTAACACGCTATACCAACTTTTGCTAATAATATAAAAATTCACAGGCTTAAATTTTTGTTTTATCATAATAAGTTATATCTACACTCCTGCTCCCTGGTATGTGTCCCTCTCTGCCATAAGCTTATCTATGGCGTTCAGCACCTCAAATTTTTTAAGGCTCCACAGCGGCGCAACAAGGCTGTCGCGTCCGCCGTCGCCCGTGAGCCGCTGAATTACTATCTCCGGCGGCAATACCTCAAGCTGACGGACAATGATATCAACATACTCGTCTTTTTCGAGCGTCCCTATCTCGCCGCTCTCATACAGCCGCTCCGCCTCGGTCCCGCGCAGGATATGCAGCAGATGCAGCTTCACGCAATGCGGCATAAGCTCGCCCACGCGCCGCGCGGATTCTATCATCATCTCCGCCGTCTCGCCCGGCAAACCGTCTATAAGATGAACACATACGTTTATCCCCCGTTCTCTCAGCGCGTTGTAGCCGTCCAAAAAATCCTTATAGGTATGGCAGCGGTTTATCCGCTCCCCTGTCGCGTCAAATACCGACTGCAGTCCAAGCTCCACAATAAGGTAGGTACGGTTTTTAAGCTCCTCCAGATACGCCAACGCATCCGTCGCAAGGCAGTCTGCCCGCGTTGCAATGCTGAGTCCGACCACATCCGGCTGACGCAGCACCGGCTCAAAACGCTGCCGCAGAAGCTCCGCCGGCGCGTAGGTGTTCGTATTAGCCTGAAAATATGCAATATACTTTCCCTCACGCCACTTGCGATGCATCCGCGTCCGCACATCCTCAAACTGGCGCAGCACTGTCTCGGCAGGATCACCCGCGAACTCGCCGCTCCCGCCCGAGCAGTAGATGCATCCGCCGGTGCCCTTGCTGCCGTCGATATTCGGACAGGTGAACCCCGCGTTAAGCGCAAGCTTCATTACCTTGCAGCCGAATTTGTGCCGCAGATGGTAATTCCATGTATGGTATCTCTTGTTATCATCCGAAAATTTAAAGCTGTTCATAACCGTTTATCAATTCTCCTATCACATCCATAAGAAAGCCAATTTCTTATAGAAAATAAAGCCTGACGGCATATCAACTCCATGACCCCAATCTTGAGGGGATTTGGCTTGGTGGTTGATTTTTGTTTTGATATGTTAGATAAATTTCAGTTTGTCGGGGAGTGTCAACTCCCCCCGGCGCTATCGCGCCGACCCCCTCAAGAGGGGGTCAAGTATCGGTGTACCACAATTCTTGCCTCCCTCTTGAGGTGAGCGACACGCTTGCGTGTCGTAGGCGTGTTGCACAGCAACAAACGCCGTAGCTAAAGGGTGGCAGCCCGTAAG